>DAHWEX010000134.1 GCA_027326205.1 Actinomycetota bacterium | reverse complement strand
GCTCGGCGCCGCCGAGCAGCTCCTTCAGGACCTCGGGCTGCACTACGAGGTGGTCGAGTGCTCCACCGGTGACATGGGCACCGGGAAGTACCGGATGAACGACGTCAACACCTGGTTCCCGTCGCTCGGCAAGTTCCGCGAGACGCACAGCTGCTCCTCGCTGCACGACTGGCAGGCGCGGCGGGCCAGCGTCCGCTACCGCGACACCGACGGAACGGTGAGGTTCGCCTACACGCTGAACAACACCGCGATCGCGACGCCCCGGCTGCTCGCCGCGGTCGTCGAGAATTACCAGACCGAGGACCAGAAGGTCCGTGTGCCGCAGGTGCTTCAGCCGTACCTCGGCGGCCGGACCGAGCTGTAACAGGAGGGCCGTGCACCGTGGGACGCGAGCGTCGTACGCTGCGAGGCGTAGAACTCCAAGCCGACCGGGTAGCCGAGATCGCCCATCGGCCGGTCGCCCAGTTGCGACGCCGCGATGTGGCGATCGCTCTGCTCAGTGTTCCGGCCGAGGACGCGCTGGCCTCGCTGCCAGTCATCAGGCGCGGCCTGCTGGCCGCCGGGAACCCGCTGTCCGCCCCGTTCTGGGCCTCAGCGGAAACCATCTTGCACAAGATCAGCGCGCACGACGCGACCTTCGGCGACGTGCACAGCTGGCTTGAGGCAACCGGGACCGAGCCCACCGGGATCATCGGCCTGCACGTCTGGGAAGAGCCGTCCGCGCGCAGCCCGCTGCAGGACGAAATGCACGCGCGGCTGGTCAGCTACCTGGAAGAACGGCTGGCGGCCGGGGCGATCGACCCGGACAAGCTCGCTACCGGGGACGATGCCGCCCGGCAGGACTACCTGGCGCTGCAGGAGCGGTGGATGACGATGCCACTGCCGGACGGCAGGATCCCGATGACGGTCCTGCTCGACGAGCAGGACGAGGCCTTCCTCGCGGACTGGGCGGCGGCCGACGCGGAGGCCCGCACCGCGCTCCAGTCGGTGCTCGACCGGGTGGGGCGCCGGCCGCTGCCCGGCGACGACCTGCTGGCCGCCGCGGCCAGGCTCCGGGCCGATGTCGCCAGGCCGGGGTGGCCGGGCCAGATGCTCGTCTCGTTCAGCGGGCGCAGGGCGTCCGCCTTGCCGGAGGACGACGCGGAGTTGTGGCTCACGCTGGCCACGTCCGTGGTCTCGCCCCAGGGCGACCCGCTGTCCACCGAGGACAGGGAGTTCGCCCGCGCGATGGAGTGGGCCGAGGACGAGGACCTCAAGTTCGGCGCGGACCTCGATGAGGGCAACCCGGACGGCGAGCCCGACGAGCTGTCGTCGGCGATCGCCGCCGTGTGCGCCCTGGACCACCTCGACTGGCTCGCGGTCATCTCCGCCCTGGTCAACGGCGGCCCGGGCACGCCGGCCTCGGCGGCGGACCTCGCCAGGTACGTCAGGGACTTCGACCCGGACGAGGTCATCGGCCTGTCGGTGGCGCCCGGCGACGGCGGCGAACTCGCGGACGCCGGCCTCGCTGCCGACATCGACATCGACGACGACATCGAGGACGGGGACGGGGACTACGAAGAGTTCGACGACGACTTCGACGAGCTGAGCATCGAAGGGCTCTTCCTGCACGTCACCGCGATGTGGTCGGTGCTCGGCGCGATCGACTCCGACGACCGCCTCACCGCCCTCGGCTGGTGGGGACTGCCCGAGGCAATGCGCCGCGCCTGGTCGGAGTAGTGAGCGCGGCGCAGGCGGCGACGGCCCGGTAAGTCGCGCTTGGCGCCGGGCTCCGCGTCCGCCTCGGCGGCCGCCGTCGCGGCCCGGTGCGCGGCCAGGCCCCGCAGCGGCCGCTGGCTCGCGGCCGCGCTGGCCCCGGCAACACTGGCCCCGGCAACGCCGGCACTCTCCGCCTCGCTCTCCTCCGGCTTGGGCCCGATCTTCTTGAACTGCTTGTTCATCGAGCGGAGCAGGAAGACGAGCGCGAGGCCGAGCGCGGCGACCACGAGGAATCCAAGGAGCCCAGGCTCCACGTTGCTGATCGTGGAGGTGCTGTTGGTGCTGCTGGCAAGCACCGTGGTGAGGATGTTCACAGGGTCACACTCTCCCGGACACCGGCGAAAAGGTCATCTTCCGGCAGCTCGGTGTCAACGAGCGACCTAGCAAGATGATAGTCCTCGGTCGGCCAGGCGACGCGCTCGACGTCGCGCGGGCAGGCGAACCAGGAGCCGTTCGGGTCGATCTGGGTGGCGTGCGCGCGCAGCGCGTCATCGCGGATGCCGAAGTAGTCGGCCGCCGCCACCCGGGTGGTGATCTCCAGGGGCCTGCTGCCCCGCTCCAGCCGCTTGCGGGCGCGCTCCTCCCACTCCTCGAAGATCTTCGTGTACGGGGACTCCAGGCCACGGCGGAGGAGTTCCTCGTGCAGCGCCGCGTACTTCGCCTGGTGGAAGGTGACGAAGTAGTACATCTTCCACGGCTGCCACGGCTCGCCCCCGGCCTCGGGGTACCGGTCCGGGTCCGCGGCCGCCTCGAACGCCTCCACGGCGACCTGGTGGGTCTTGATGTGGTCCGGGTGGGGGTAGCCGCCGTTCTCGTCATACGTGAGGATCACGTGCGGGCGGAAGTCGCGCACCAGGCGCACCAGCGGCGCCGCCGCCTCGGGCAGCGGGACGAGGGCGAAGCTGCCCTCGGGGAGCGGGGGCTTGGGGTCGCCCTCGGGCAGGCCGGAGTCGACGAAGCCGAGGAAGCGCTGCTCGACCCCGAGGATCTCCCGGGCCTTCGCCATCTCCGCGCGCCTGATCTCAGCCAGGTTGGCGAGTACCTCGGGGCGCTCCATCGCCGGGTTCAGGATGCTGCCTCGCTCGCCACCGGTCAGCGTGGCGACCAGGACCTCGACGCCCTCGCGCGCGTACCTGGTCATCGTGGCGGCACCCTTGCTCGACTCGTCGTCCGGGTGCGCGTGCACTGCCATGAGGCGCAACCTGGCCTCGACCCCGCTGGATGACAAAGTTGTCGCCCTCCGTCTGTCGTGAGTACCTTTACCGGGAACACCGGCCCGGTTTAACGGCATTCCCCGCCGGGAAGCCTGGCCCGGAGGCATTGCCAGACGCCACGCCGCCTACTGGCCGCACTTGACTAGTTCGCGGCAGTGGCCGAACCTTGTTAGCCTCAGAAGATTACCCCCGGAGACCGACTGGCTCCGCGGCGGAGGGCAACCGCGCCCTCGTGTCGCAGACAAGCCAGCACGCAGCGGCCTGAAGAGTCCTGCGGAGCAATGAGGAGTGCCCGTGACCGAGACGCGCGACGAAAGCGTCACCTGGCTTACCCAGGAGGCGTACGACCGGCTTAAGGCCGAGTTCGACTACCTCTCCGGACAGGGACGCATCGACATCGCCAAGAAGATCGAGGCAGCCCGTGAAGAGGGGGACCTGCGCGAGAACGGCGGTTACCACGCGGCCAAGGAGGAGCAGGGCAAGCAGGAGGGACGCATCCTCCAGCTCCAGCACATTCTGGAGAACGCCCGGGTCGGCGAGCCGCCCAGGGCCGACGGGGTAGTCGGGCCCGGCATGACCGTGACCGTCAAGTTCGCCGGCGACGACGAAGAGGTCACGTTCCTGCTGGCCTCGCGGGAGGAGAGCGGCGCGCCGATCGACGTCTACTCGCCGAAGTCGCCGCTCGGCTCGGCGATCACCGGCAAGAAGGTGGGCGACCTGGCCACCTACTCGCTGCCCAACGGCCGTTCCACCAGCGTGGAGATCATCGACGCGGTCCCGTACGGCGGGTCTTAGAAATCCGGTCAACGACGGAACGGGCGCCCCGCGGGGCGCCCGTTCCGCTTAGCCGGTGACCGCTCAGCCGATGAGAGCCCCCTCCTCGGGCGCGGGGACCTCTTCGCCCGGTGCCCGGCCGCGCAGCGGCACTTCCTTGATAAGCAGGGCGAACACGAAGACGAGGACGGCGGCCGGGATGGTCCACAGGAACACGCTGTGCACCGCCTGCGCGATGCCGGCGAACACCTCCGCCTTGACCGCCGCGGGCAGGGTCGTCACCTGGGTCGGGTCGAGCGACACGCCGCTGACGGGCAGCTTGCCGCCGGAGTGGGCCGCCAGGCTGCTCATCGAGGCGGTCAGCTTGTGCGCGAAGACCGCGCCGAACGCGGCCACGCCGAGCGAGCCGCCCATCTGCTGGAAGAACATCCGGGAGCTGGTCGCCACGCCCATGTCCTTGAGCTCGACGCTGTTCTGCGCGATGAGCGACATCATCTGCATGAGGCAGCCCATGCCGAGGCCGAGGATCGCGTAATCGAACCCGGTGGTCCAGCGCGAGGTGTGCACGCCGATCCGGCTGAGCAGGAACATCCCCACCGCCATGAGCACGCCGCCCACGATCGGGAACACCCGGTACCTGCCGGTCTTGGTGGTCAGCTGGCCGGCCAGGACCGAGGTCACCATGGACCCGACCATCATCGGGGTCATCAGCAGGCCGCTCATCGTCGGCGAGGCACCCTGGATGGTCTGCTGGTAGAACGGCAGGAAGGTCATCGCGCCGAACAGCCCGATGCCCACGAACGTGGTCAGCACCATCGTGACCGAGAAGTTCCGGATCCGGAACACGTGCAGCGGGAGCATCGGCTCGGCGGCCCGCCGCTCGGTCACGAGGAACCAGGCGAGAGCGGCGACGGCCAGCACGATCAGCGCGATGATCTCCCACGAGCCCCACTGGTACTCGGTGCCGCCCCAGGTCGCGAGCAGGATGACTGCGGTGGAGACCACGCCGAGCAGGATGCCGCCCAGGTAGTCGATCTTGTGCTCGACCCGGCGGCGGGGCAGGTTCATCACGAAGATCAGGTAGACCAGCGCGGCGCCGCCGAGCGGCAGGTTGATGTAGAAGATCCAGCGCCAGGAGAACGCGGTGGTGATCCAGCCGCCGACCAGCGGGCCGCCGACGGTGGCCAGCATCATCACGACCATGAAGTAGCTCATGTACTTGCCGCGCTCACGAGGCGGGACGACCTCGCCGAGGGTCGCCATCGCGCCCACGATGAGGCCGCCGGCGCCGAGCCCCTGGATGGCGCGGAAGGTGATCAGCTCCGCCATCGAACTCGACAGGCCCGACAGCGCCGACCCGACGAGGAAGACGGCGATCGAGAAGATGAACAGCTTCTTCCGGCCGTACATGTCGCCGAGCTTGCCGTAGAACGGCGTGGTGATGGTGGACGCGAGCACGTACGCGGTCACCACCCAGGACAGGTGGGTCGCGCCGCCGAGGTCACCCACGATGCGCGGCAGCGCGGTGCCCACGACCAACTGGTCAAGCATCGCCAGCAGCATCGCCATCAGCAGCCCGGGCAGCAGGATCATGATCTGCCGGTGGGACAGGAACGTATCGCCAGCGGTTCCGTCCGGCCTGCCCTCGGCCGCCGCCACAGGGGCGCTGTCCCCCGTTGCCTCGCTCAACTTCTTCTCCTCGCCAAGACACGTCGTCCGCCGGCGGAAACCCCTTGGCCGCCGGCCTTGCCCGGCCGAAACTTACTTGCCGCCCGGCTAGTGTAAACCCTATAAGGACGGTATATTCCTAACTAACCGGCCGTCAAGTAAATTTCTCACGACCCAGCGACGGCCGACCGGACGCGAACGGCCGGGCAGGCGGCCGACGGTTCCGCAGGTAGTGGAGGCATGGCAGCAGGATGGACGCGGCACAGGAGCAGCCAGAACACGCGACCCGGCGCGGCGACACCCGGGCGCGCATCCAGCAGGTTGCGCTCGAGCTCTTCGCCGAGCACGGATACGAGCGGACCTCGTTGCGGGAGATCGCCGAGCGGCTCGGGGTCACGAAGGCCGCCCTCTACTACCACTTCAAGTCGAAGGAAGACATCGTCCGCAGCTTCACCGAGGACTATTTCGGCCGCATCGACGCGCTGATCGCGAGGGGCAAGGAACAGTCGCCCGGCACGGCCACCGCCCAGGAACTGCTCGCGCGCTACATCGCGATCGTCATGGAGAGCGGCGAGGTGTTCCGCTTCCTGGAGCGCAACCAGGCGACCATCCACGGCACCGAGGACGGCAAGCACCGCTTCACGCAGTTCCGGCCCCGCCTGGCGGCGCTCATCGAGGTCATCACCGGCCCCGGCGCATCGCCGCGGGTGCGGATCCGGGCGGGCGCCGCGATCTTCGCGGTCAGCACGTCGTGCATGTTCTTCAGCAAGGACGCGCCGGAAGCGGACCTGGACGCCGTGCTGCCGGTCCTCCCGTCCAAGGACGAACTCCGCGAGATCGTCCTCGAACTGGCCACCGACCTGGTCAAGAACTAGCTGAAAGCCAGGTCGTAGCCCGCGGCCCGCAGTTGGTCCTTGACGTGTTCGCAGTGCTCGGGGCCGCGCGTCTCTACCTGGAGGACGACTTCGACCTCGTCCACACGCAGCGACGGGGCGAGCCGCTCGTGGCTTACCTCGAGCACGTTCGCCCCCAGGCTGGCCAGCAGCGAGAGCAGTGCGGCGAGCGAGCCCGGGTAATCGGGGACCCGGCAGCGGAAGCCGAGGAACCGCCCGGCGGCGGACAGGCCGTGCCGCAGCAGCTTGGACAGCAGCAGCGGGTCGATGTTGCCGCCGGATAGCACGACGACGACGGGCGGTTCGACGTCGCCGAGCCCTTCGAGCAGCGCGGCCACCCCGGCCGCCCCGGCCGGCTCCACCACCTGCTTGGCCCGCTCAAGGCACAGCAGCAGCGCCCGGGCGAGCGCGGCCTCGGAGACCGCGACCAACTGGACGCCGGACGCGGACAGGATCCCGAACGGGATGTCGCCCGGCCGCTGCACGGCGATGCCGTCCGCCATCGTGGGCGCGCCGACCACCTGCACCGGCGCGCCCGCCGCGACCGAGGCGATCATCCCGGGCACCGCGGCGGCCTGCACGCCGATCAGCCGCACGTCCGGGTCGAGAGACTGCACCGCCACGGTGATCCCCGCCGCGATCCCGCCGCCGCCGACCGGGATGAGGATCGTCCGCACCCCGGGGCACTGCTCGATGATCTCGAAGCCGAGGGTCCCCTGGCCCGCCACGATGTCCGGATGGTCAAACGGGTGGATGAACACCGCCCCGGTCCGCTCCGCGAACAGCAGCGCCTCGGCGAGCGCGTCCTCCACCGAAGAGCCGTGCAGGATCACCGAGGCGCCGTAGGCGCGGGTCGCCTCCACCTTGGGCAGCGGAGCCCGCTCCGGCATGACCACCGTGGCCGTCGCGCCGAGCAGCCCGGCGGCGAAGGCGACGCCCTGCGCGTGGTTGCCCGCGCTGGCCGCCACCACCCCCCGGGCGCGTTCCGCACCCGACAGCCGGGCGATCCGCGTGTACGCGCCGCGTACCTTGAACGACCCGGTGCGCTGCATGTTCTCGCACTTCAGGTAGACGGGACCGCCCACTTGCTCGGAGAGCACCCGCGAGTAGAGCAGCGGAGTCGGCGAGATCACGTCATGCAGGATTTCCCTGGCCGCGACGATGTCATCGGCTTGCACTAGTGGTGAAACAGTTGCCACAGCACGCAACAGTAATCGCCTTCGCGACCTCCGGGACGCGAGCACGCCCGCGTCCGACATAGTTTGGGATGCGTGCAGCACAGTGAGGAACTCAACGCAAGCGCTCCCGACGGCCGCCCCGCCACCTTGGGCGACCTTAAAGCGAGCGGCCACCTCTATCGCACCGTCAAGCATGAGATCAGGGAGAACCTGATCGCGCGGATGCGCGCAGGGCAGGATCGGTTCCCGGGCATCGTCGGATTCGACCAGACTGTGCTTCCCCACGTCGAGCGGGCCCTGCTCGCGGGCCACGACATCATCCTGCTCGGGGAGCGCGGCCAGGGGAAGACGCGGCTGATCCGCACCCTCGGCGAACTGCTCGACGAGTGGACGCCGGCCGTCACCGGCTGCGAGATCAACGACCACCCCTACGCCCCGGTCTGCGCCCGCTGCCGCCGCCTCGCGGCGGAACTGGGCGACGACCTGCCCGTGTCCTGGCGGCACAGGTCCGAGCGCTACGGCGAGAAGCTCGCCACCCCGGACACCAGCGTCGGCGACCTGATCGGCGACATCGACCCGGTCAAGGTGGCCGAGGGCCGCACGCTCGGCGACCCGGAGACCATCCACTTCGGCCTGGTGCCGCGCACCAACCGGGGCATCTTCTGCCTCAACGAGCTGCCCGACCTGGCCGAGCGCATCCAGGTCGCCCTGCTCAACGTGCTCGAGGAGCGGGACATCGGCGTCCGCGGCTACTCGCTGCGGCTCCCGCTTGACCTCGTGCTCGTGGCCAGCGCGAACCCCGAGGACTACACCAACCGGGGCCGGATCATCACGCCGCTGAAGGACCGGTTCGGCGCGGAGGTCCGCACCCACTACCCGATGACCCTGTCCGACGAACTGGCGCTGGTCAACCAGGAGGCCGAGATCGTCTGGGACGGCCAGGACGTGGGCGCCGACCTGCCCGTTCACCTGATCGAGGTCATCGCGCGGTTCACCCGGCTGGTCCGCGAGTCCCCGGCGGTGGACGGCCGCTCCGGCGTCTCCGCCCGGTTCGCGATCGCCGCCGCGGAATCCGCCGCGGCCGCCGCGGTGCGCCGCGCCGCGCTGGTCGCCGAGGGGCGCGACGAGGTGCCCGTCGCCCGGGTGGGCGACCTGCCCGGCATCGTCCCGACGCTGCGCGGCAAGGTCGAGTTCGAGGTCAGCGAGGAGGGCCGCGAGGAGGAGATCCTCGCGCACCTGCTGCGCCGCGCCATCGCGGAGACGTTCCGCTCCCGGCTGGGCGGCGCGGACCTGACCGGCATCCTCGCGAAGTTCGAAGAGGGCGGCTCGATCGAGTCGGGCGAGCTGATCTCCTCGACCGAACTGCTCCGCCGCACCGGCGAGGTCCCCGGGCTGGCGAAGATCATGGCCAGGCTCGGCATGGAGGGACGGGAGTCCTTCGGCGAGGCCGCCGCGGCTGTCGAGTTCGTCCTCGAGGGGCTGTACCTGATCCGGCGGCTGTCTAAGGACACCAGCGACGGGGTGTCTACGTACCGGACTTAGGCTTTCCGGGCTTCTTCGTGGCTTCGTGGCTTCGTGGCTTCGTGGCTTCAAGTCAAAGTCAAAACCTGTAGGGGGGCGGCGCGGGTCACCGGGGAGATTACTCAGAACCTCCTCCGGAAGGTTCTGAGCTAATCCCCCCGGCGTCTCGCGCTCTCGGACCTGTGTTTGGACTCTCAAGATCAAGATCAAGATCAAGATCAAGGTCAAGGTCTAAGCCAAGGTCAAGATCAAGATCAAGGTCAAGGTCTAAGCCAAGGTCAAGGTCAAGGTCAAGGTCTAAGCCAAGACCTAGTCGATTGGGGCGGCCTGCGGCCGGTCTCATGGGGCTAACGCGATACGTGGCGGGTGGGGCGGGGTGCGGGCGGCCTCTTGGGGGCTGGCGCTAGACCGGCGGGCGAGGGGGTGCGGGGGGTCTTGGGGGGGCTGGGCTTATGTCTCGCGTTGGCGGTGTGAATTAACCTCGAAGTTAGGACCGGGATCAGTCTGAACGGGCTGTGGTTCCCGTTTCCGGCAATGCGTTGCCGGGGGCGGCGGCGGACGGAGTAGGGAAGATGGCCAACTCTTATCGGTACGGGGCCTACGACGACGGGCCTGACCCGCTTGCGCCGCCGTATGACGTCCGGGAGGCGCTTGACGAGATGGGCGAGCGAATCCTGGGTGGGGACAATCCCCGGGACGCGCTGCGCGACCTGCTGCGGCGCGGGTGGCAGGGGCGGCGGGGGCTTGATGACCTGATGCGGCGGGTCCGGCAGCGGCAGCGGGAGCTGCGCGGCGCCGGGCGGCTCGACGGGATGCTCGACCAGGCCCGCGAACTGCTCGACGAGGCGCTCGAGGCCGAGCGCGGCGCGCTGTTCCCCGACCCGAGCGACGAGGCCAGGGAGCGCGAGCTTGAACTCGACACGCTGCCGAACGACACCTCGCGCGCCATCCGCCAGCTCGCCGAGTACGACTGGCGGTCGCCGCAGGCGCGGCAGAAGTTCGAGGAACTGCGCGACCTGCTGCGCCGGGAGGTGCTCGACAGCCAGTTCAAGGGCATGAAGCAGGCCCTGGAGAACCCCGACCCCGCCGCGATGCAGCGGGTCAAGGACATGCTCTCCGACCTGCGGCGGATGCTCGACGCCGACGCGCGCGGCGAGCACACCCAGCAGGACTTCGACGACTTCATGGGCACGTACGGCGACATGTTCCCGGACAACCCGGCGAACCTGGAGGAGCTCGTCGACTCGCTGGTGCGCCGGATGCAGGCGGCCGAGCAGCTGCTGAACTCCCTGTCGGACGAGCAGCGCGAGGAGCTCGCCGGCCTGATGGCCCAGGCCATGGAGGACGCCGGCCTCGCGGCGGAGCTGTCCGCGCTCGGGGACGCGCTGCGCGCCCGCCGGCCGGAGCTCGGCCAGCCGCAGCGCGGGGTCAGGATGTCCGGCGGCGAGCCCCTCGGCCTCGGCGACGCGACGACCGCGGTGGCCGAGATGGCCGACCTGTCGGACCTGGAGTCCGCCCTCGGCCAGGACTACGCGGGCGCCAGCATGGAGGACGTCGACGAGGAGGCGGTGCGCCGGGCGCTCGGCCGGCAGGCGGTCGACGACCTGCAGGCGCTGCGCAAGCTCGAGCGGGAGCTGCAGCGGCAGGGCTACATGACCAGCGACGGCGGCAAGCTCGAGCTGACGCCGAAGGCGGTCCGCAGGCTCGGCGACACCGCGCTGCGGCAGGTGTTCGCCGGCCTGGAGAACGGCATGCACGGCGGCGACCACGACCGCAACGACGCCGGGCAGGCCGGCGACCTGACCGGCTCCACCCGCGAGTGGGAGTTCGGCGACGAGCAGCCGATCGACGTGCCCGCCACCGTGCGGTCCGCCCTGCTGCGGTCGGCGGCCGAGAACACGGGGCGGTCCGCCGTCCGGCTGACCGCTGGGGACTTCCGGGTGGCGGAAACCGAGCGGCGGTCCGCGGCGGCGGTCTGCCTGCTCGTCGACCTCTCGTACTCGATGGCGCTGCGCGGCACCTGGGCGGTCGCGAAGCAGACCGCGCTGGCGCTGCACGCGCTGCTGCGGACCAAGTACCCGCAGGACGCGATCCAGGTCGTCGGGTTCTCCAACTACGCGCGGGAGTTGCACGAGACCGAACTGGCGGGGCTCGGCTGGGACATGGTGCAGGGCACCAACCTGCACCACGCGCTGATGATCGCGGGCCGCCACCTGGACAGGCACCCCGAGCACGAGCCCGTGGTGCTGATCGTCACCGACGGCGAGCCGACCGCGCACCTGATGCGCGACGGCAGGCCGTGGTTCGACTGGCCGCCGGCGCCGGAGACCATCGAGCTGACGCTGGCCGAGGTGGACAAGATGACCAGGCGGCACGCCGCGCTGAACATCTTCATGCTCGCCGACGACGACCGCCTCGCCGCCTTCGTCGACAACGTGGCCAAGCGCAACGGCGGCCGGGTGCTGCGGGCGACACCGGAGCGGCTCGGCGAGTACGTGGTGAGCGACTTCCTGCGCACGCGCGGCGCGCGCGGGAAGCGCTAAGCGGCGGGCGTGCGACCAGGGACGCGAACAGGAGTCACCGGAAACACTTCCCCGGGTGCGCGGCGGCCGCTCAGCTCAGCCCTGCTACGGGCTGCCCGCGCTAGGATCCCACTATGTCATTTGCCGACCACGCGATCTTGTGGCTGCATGTCACGGCCGCGGTCTTCACGATCGGACCGGGCACCGCGGCGATCATGTCCACGCCGCGTTTTGTCAGGAAACGGAACACCGCGGTGGTCGGGTACCTGTTCCGGACCACCCGGATTTACTCCTTCGCCGCGCTGCTGACCCTCGTCTTCGGCGTCGTCCTCACCGGAATGACCCATAAGTTCAGTCAGTGGTGGATCTCCGTGTCGCTGACGCTTTTCGTGGTCGCCTTCGTGCTGCTCGTGCTCGTGCTCCGCGACCAGCGCAAGGCACTGGCCGCGCTCGAGGCCGCCGACCGTGCCGACGCGACCGCAGCGACCGCAGCGGCGGAACGGGCTCAAGTGGCCGAACGGGCCGGCCAGCCGCAAAGCACCGCGGCGGCGGCGAGCGAAGCAGCGAACCGTTCGGAAGCCGCCCAGGAGTCACCGGCCGAACCGGGTCAGCCCGACGCCGCTCTGCCACCCGCCGCTCAGCCGGCGACGGCGACCGTCGGCCGTGACCTTCGGGTCGCCGCCGTCGAGCGCAGCCGGATCGCGTCGTTCGGCGGACTGGCCACGCTGATCTGGCTAGTGATCCTGGTGCTCATGGTGTGGCATTAGCCGTTAGCCAAGGGCCTGGGCGAGGTCCGCGAGCAGGTCCGCCGGGTCCTCGATCCCGACGGACAACCGGACCAGGTCCGGCGGCACCTCAAGCGGGGAACCGGCGGCGGAGGCGTGGGTCATCCGCGCCGGGTGCTCGATCAGCGACTCCACGCCGCCGAGCGACTCCCCGAGGGTGAACAGCGCGGTGCGGGCGCAGACCTCGGCGGCCTTCTCCGCACCTGTTTTGCCCGGGCCGGGCGCGAGGCGGAAGGAGACCATGCCGCCGAAGTCCCGCATCTGCGACTTCGCGATGTCGTGACCGGGATGCCCCGGCAGCCCCGGGTACAGCACGGACGTCACTGCCGGGTGGTCCAGCAGGGCGCGCGCCACCCGGGCGGCGTTCGCGCAGTGCCGGTCCATCCGGGCGGCGAGCGTCTTGACCCCGCGCAGCGTGAGCCAGGCGTCGAACGGGCCTGCCACGCCGCCGGTGGCGTTCTGCAGGAACGCCAGGTCGTCCGCATGGCCGGGATCCTTGATCACGATGGCGCCGCCGACCACGTCGGAGTGACCGCCGAGGTACTTGGTGGTGGAATGAAGGACGATGTCCGCCCCCAGGTCGAGCGGGCGCTGCAGGTACGGCGACGCGAACGTGTTGTCCACCACGAGCAGCGCTCCGTGCTCGTGGGCGAGCGCGGCGAGCGCGCGGATGTCCACGATGGAAAGCAGCGGGTTGGTGGGGGTCTCCGCCCAGATGAGCCGCGGCCGCTGCTCGGCCGCGAGCCGGGCGACGGCGGCGAGGTCGGTCTGCCGCACGGGGACGTGCCGCACGCCCCAGGCGGTCATGACCTTGTCGAACAGGCGGAACGTGCCGCCGTAGGCGTCTCCGGGGATGAGCACCCGGTCGCCCGGCCGGCAGAGCGTCCGGACCAGGCAGTCCTCCGCGGCCATCCCCGACGCGAACGCGAACGCCCGGGCGCCGTTTTCCAGCGCGGCCAGGCAGGTCTCCAGCGCGGTCCTGGTGGGGTTCGCGGTGCGCGAGTACTCGTAGCCGCCCCGGGTGCCGCCGATCCCGTCCTGCTTGTACGTCGAGGTCAGGTAGACCGGCGTGACGACCGCGCCGGTGACCGGATCGGGTTCCTGTCCCGCGTGAATGGCGAGGGTCTCGAAGCCCGCGGCAGCGGGGTTAGCGGAGTTGTCAGGGTTATAGGTCACGGCTGGTACCTCCTGCGTAGTAGGCGAGCAGGTCTGCGCGGGTGAGCACGGCGACGGGCTTGCCGTCGACGTGGACGAGCGCCGCGCCCGACTTCTCCAGGGCCGCGGCGGCGCGGCTCACCGGCTCGCCCTGGCCGAGCACGGGCAGCGGCGGCGACATGTGGCGGCTCACCGGGTCCTGCGGGCTGGCCGCGCCGCTGACCAGCGCCTCGAGCAGGTCTCGCTCGGCGACCGACCCGGCGACCTCGGCGGCCATCAGCGGCGGCTCCTGCTGGACCACGGGAAGCTGGGAGACGTCGTACTCGCGCAGCAGCGCGATCGCCTGCGCGACGGTCTCGTCCGGGTGGACGTGGACGAGGGCGGGCAGGTCGGACTCCCTGGCGGCGAGCAGGTCGGCGACGGTCGGCCCCGCGGCCTTCTCGTGGAGGAACCCGTAGTCAGCCATCCAGGTGTCGTTGAAGATCTTCGACAGGTAGCCGCGGCCGCCGTCGGGCAGCAGGACGACGATGACGTCGTCCGGTTCGGCCCTCGCCGCGACCTTGAGCGCGACCGCGACGGCGAGGCCGGACGAGCCGCCGACGAGCAGGCCCTCCTCCCGGGCGAGCCTGCGCGTCATGTTGAACGAGTCGGCGTCGCCGATCGCGATGATCTCGTCGGCGACGCCCCGGTCGTAGGTGACCGGCCAGATGTCCTCGCCAACGCCTTCCACCAGGTAGGGGCGCCCGGAGCCGCCGGAGTAGACGCTGCCCTCCGGGTCGGCGCCGATGACCTTGACCCGCCCGTTGGACGCTTCCTTGAGGTAGCGGCCGGTGCCGGAGATCGTGCCGCCGGTGCCGATGCCCGTGACGAAGTGGGTGACCCGCCCGTCGGTCTGCCGCCAGATCTCCGGCCCGGTGGAGTAATAGTGCGCGGCGGGGTTGTCCGGGTTCGCGTACTGGTCGGGCTGCCAGCCGTTCTCCGTCTCCCTGGCCAGGCGGCGGGCCACGCTGTAGTAGGACTCCGGGTGCTGCGGCGGCACGCTGGTGGGGCACACGACGACCTCGGCCCCGTAGGCGCGCAGCACCGCGATCTTGTCGGCGGCCACCTTGTCGGGGCAGGTGAACACGCACCGGTAGCCGCGCTCCTGGGCGACGAGGGCCAGGCCGACGCCCGTGTTGCCCGAGGTCGGCTCGACGATCACGCCGCCCGCCCGGAGCTTGCCCTCCCGCTCCGCCGTCTCTACCATCCGCAGGGCGATGCGGTCCTTGACCGAGCCGCCCGGGTTCAGGTACTCGACCTTCGCGAGGACATCGGCCGTCCGCGCGACGCCCTTCGTCACCGATCTCAGCCGGAGCAGGGGCGTATTGCCCATGGCCTCCGTCAGCGAGTCGAACACTTCCATCGTCTCTCCCCCTGGGGTAATGCCTGCCTCCGGCGCATCCGCGCTCACTACAGACGCTATCCGTTGCGGTCACGCGCTGGGCTTCCGCATCCGGGCACCGGGCCGAAGACTCTCCGCTTCGGTGCGGGCAGGATGAAGAATGGCCCTGTTACCGTGAAGTAGACAGGCGTATATCCAGGAGGCGCATCCGAATGCCAGAAGCCGTCATCGTCGCGACCGCTCGTTCCCCCATCGGCCGGGCGTTCAAGGGATCGCTGGCCACCATCAGGCCGGACGACCTGCTCGCGCAGATCGTCACGGCGGCCCTGGCCAAGGTGCCGGAACTGGACCCGGCCCAGGTGGAGGACCTCATCGTCGGCTGCGGGCTGCCCGGCGGCGAGCAGGGCTTCAACATCGCCAGGGTGACCGCGATCCTGCTCGGCCTGGACACGGTGCCGGGCACCACGGTCAACCGGTACTGCTCGTCCTCGCTGCAGAGCACCCGGATGGCCTACCACGCGATCAAGGCGGGCGAGGGCGACGTGTTCATCGCGGCCGGCGTCGAAACCGTCTCCCGCTTCGCCAAGGGGTCGAGCGACAGCCTCCCCGACACGAAGAACCCGCTGTTCGCGGACGCGGGCGCACGCTCCGACGCGACCGCGGCGGCCGAGGCGCCCTGGCACGACCCGCGCGAAGACGGCGAACTGCCCGACGTCTACATCGCGATGGGCCAGACCGCGGAGAACGTGGCCGCGCTGCGCGGCATCACCCGGGCCGAGCAGGACGAGTTCGGGGTCCGGTCGCAGAACCTGGCCGAGAAGGCCCTGGCCGACGGGTTCTGGCAGCGGGAGATCACGCCGGTGACGCTGCCGTCGGGCGACGTGGTGTCGGCCGACGACGGGCCCCGGGCCGGGACCACCCTGGAGAAGGTCGCCGGGCTGAAGCCGGTGTTCCGCGAGCACGGCACCGTGACGGCGGGGAACTGCTGCCCGCTGAACGACGGGGCGGCGGCCCTGGTCGTGATGAGCGACGTGAAGGCGGCCGAGCTCGGGCTGACCCCGCTGGCCCGGATCGTCTCGACCGGGGTCGGCGCGCTCTCGCCGGAGATCATGGGCCTCGGACCGGTGGAAGCGTCCAGGCAGGCGCTGGCGCGGGCCGGGATGGCGATCTCCGACGTGGACCTGGTGGAGATCAACGAGGCGTTCGCCGCGCAGGTCATCCCCTCCTACCGCGACCTGGGCATCGAGGAGTCCCGGCTGAACGTCAACGGCGGCGCGATCGCCGTCGGCCACCCGTTCGGCATGACCGGGGCGCGGATCGCCACCACCCTGATCAACAGCCTCCAGTTCCACGACAAGACCATCGGCCTGGAGACGATGTGCGTGGGCGGCGGCCAGGGCATGGCGATGCTCTTCGAGCGCCTCGCCTGAGGGGACGGCCCCGTACCCCTCTCCCGCCGGTGTGGCCTGCGGCCACGACCTGGCCGCGGGACCGGAGACGGTGGATCGTCGCGCGTAGCTGAGTACTCGCGATGATCTACCGTCTGTCCCGTCTGTCCCGTCTGCTTGGCGGGACGCGGCACGCCCGCGGTCAGCCATGTAGCAGGATCATCTCGACATGACAAACGGGACATTACAGGAAGGTTGCGCTGTGGGTCTTGCCAGGGGAGCGCTGGTGAGGCAGTCTCGTCTGAAAGCGGCTTCCCACTCGGAGGTGCCAATGTCGCTAACGCACTCCCCCGCTGTTCACAAGAGCCTCATCGCACGCATCCCGTTCGTCACGGGACGCGAACTGTCCGAGTGGTTCCGCCACCTGGAATCCGGCCCCGCCTTCCTCCGCCGCGACGAGCGCGCCAACTGGCTCGCCGACGAGCACGGCATCTGCGACCGCTACGCCAACGCGATCGTCCGCGAGTACGAAATCCGCCGCCGTCTCAGGCTCTTCAGCGCTTAGCCGGGCACTCGCCCCAGGCGTAAATCGCCTTTCCCCTGACCTGGATATGCGGCGACGGTGATTGCATAGTCGCAAATGCACTTGCAAACGCAGAGATGCGGACGATAGTGCAGATGCACAGTCACCGGGCTAATGAGCACCTATAGCAAAGAGGTGCCCCCGGTCGGGTTCGAACCGACACATGGGCTCTTTTAGGGAGCCAGCCTCTTCCCTTGGGCTACGGGGGCAGACCAATAATACCCCGTAATCCCTATCTGTCCGCTTAATGCACGTACGACAAAATCGTTCGGTTCCGCCCCCAAATCGGTGATTTTCAAAATGGGGTACCGTGACGCATGGTGAGCATTAAGCAATGAGAGACCAGGCGATGCCGTCGAGGATGTCGTGCTCGCTGACCAGGACCTCGGTGAAGTCGAAGCGGCTCATGATCCGGTCCAGGATGAGGGCGCCCGCGCCGATGACGTCGGCCCGGCCCGGGTGCATGACCGGGATGGCCGCCCGGTCCGCGCGCGTCATCCCGAGGAGTTCCGCGGCTATCTGGTGCACCCGCGCGGCGGGGATCCGCGCGTGGTGGATGCGGGCTGAATCGTACTCGGCCAGGCCCAGGGCGATCGCGGCGACCGTGGTGACCGACCCGGCGAGGCCGACCAGGGTCCGCGCCCGCGCCTCCGGGACGGCGGACGCGACCTGGTCGAGCGCTGCGTCGATGTCGGTGACGGCGGCCCGCGTCTGCGCCCCGGTGGGCGGGTCGTCGTGCAGGTGCCGTTCGGTCAGCCGGACGCAGCCGATGTTCACCGACCGGCTTTGCAACCGACCACGGGGCAACTGACCACGGGGCAGCCGGCCGTCGGCGTCCGTCCCGCCGAGGACGAACTCGGTCGAGCCGCCGCCGATGTCGGTGACCAGGTAGGGAGGCAGGCACGCGGCGGCGAGCGGGGTGCCCGCCAGTTCCCTGGTCGCGCCGGCGAAGGAGAGCACGGCCTCCTCCTCCCCGCTGATGACCTCGGGTGCGACGCCGAGGATCTCGATGACCCGGCCGGTGAACTCACCGGCGTTCTCCGCGTCCCTGGTGGCGCTCGTCGCGACCATCCTGACCGCTTCCGGCTTCGCCTCGGCGATCAGGTCCGCGTACTCCTTGAGCGCGGTCATCGTCCGGTCGAGGGCGGCGGCGGACAGCCGGCCGGTCCGGTCGACGCCCTCGCCCAGGCGGACGATGCGCATCTGACGCGTCACGTCGGCCAGCGCAGGGCGCTGGTTCTCCTGGCCGGGACGGCCGGGATCACGGGAACCAGCCGGCCGTTCGGTAGGGACTGGTCCGGCGGCGAGGTCGGCGATCAGCAGCCGGATCGAGTTCGTGCCGCAGTCGATAGCGGCGACCCGCCTCGTGGTCACGTGGGCTCCTCGTGGCTCGGGGGTACGCAGCTCAGCGGGACACAGGGACCGCGCGACCACCCCTCGCCCGCGGCCTCGATCGCCTCGCGGCCGAGCGGGTTGCCGCCGGGGACCGCGAGCTCGTGCGCGGCGAGGGCGTGCAGGCACTTCACCCGTTCCGGCATGCCGCCCGCGGACTGGGTGCCGGCCGGGAGCGGCTCCTGGCCCTCGTCGGCGGCGGCCGCGTCCCGGCGGGCGAGGTAGTCGTCGTGGGCCTGCCGGTAGGCGGCTCTGAGCCGCTCGTCTTCCGCGAGCCGCGCGGTCATGCCGCGCATCAGGCCGGAGGCCTCCAGGCCGCTCATCGCCGCGGTGGCGCGCGGGCAGGTCAGGTAGTACAGCGTCGGGAACGGGGTGCCGTCCGGCAGCCGGGGCGCCGTCTCCACCACGTCGGGCTGGCCGCACGGGCAGCGGTGGGCCACGCGGCGCAGGCCGCGCGGGGCCCGGCCGAGTTGGGCGGCCACGGCCGCCTCGTCTTCTTTACCGATCATTTCGCTTGGCTGGTCACTGGGTTAGTCACGGGGTTAGTCACTGGGCTGGTTGCTGGTCGGCCTTCCGGACCGAGTCCCAGAGCGTGGCGTACCAGGGAGAGGCCACGGGCTGCGGCTTGGCGGTGGACGTCCGCGCCGGCTGGCCCGCGACGACCTCGTAGCACTGCTCCTGCGGGAAGCACATGTGCAGCTGGTCGCGCGCTTCCTGCTCGATGTACCAGGTCTGGGAGAGCTGGCTGTCCTCCGCCTGCAGCGCCTTCACCTGGGCGGCTAGCGTCTGCTGCTGGGCCAGGAGCTGGTCGATCTGCTGCCGCTGCGCGATGTACTCACGGACGGGGTAGGCGAGGCTCAGCGCGATCGCGCAGATCACCACAGCGAGCAGCGCGGCCCGCCCGGTCAGCTTGGTAGACCGCGCGACCGCGACGAGTGCGGCGGCCTGTGCGGGGGACGGCTGCTGCTGTGGTGACTGCGGTTCTGCCATCGTTACGCTGTGCCCTTTTTAAACCCTGTGCCCTTTTTAAACCGTTGCCCTTTTAAACCCTGCGCCCGTTGAACCCGGGTCCGCTAGGCCGTGGTGAACCTCGGGAACGCGGCGGCCCCCGCGTAGCTGGCCGCGTCGCCGAGGTGCTCCTCGATGCGCAGCAGCTGGTTGTACTTGGCGACGCGCTCGCCGCGGGCCGGGGCACCGGTCTTGATCTGGCCGGCGTTGGTGGCGACGGCGAGGTCGGCGATGAACGTGTCGTCGGTCTCGCCGGAGCGGTGGCTGATCATGCAGGCGAACCCGGCGCGGTGCGCCATGCTGACCGCGTCGAAGGTCTCGCTCACGGTGCCGATCTGGTTCACCTTGACCAGGAGCGCGTTGGCCGACTTCTCGGCGACGCCGCGGCGCAGCCGCTCCGGGTTGGTGACGAAGAGGTCGTCGCCGACCACCTGGACCCGGTCGCCGACCGAGGCGGTGAACGCCTGCCAGCCGGCCCAGTCCTCCTCGGACAGCGGGTCCTCGATCGACACGATCGGGTAGCTGGCCGCCCAGTCCGCGTAGATCGCGGACATCTCCTCGGCGGTCTGCGCCTTGCCCTCGAAGAGGTAGGCGCCGTCCTTGTACAGCTCGGTCGCCGCGACGTCGAGCGCGAGCGCGATATCGCGCCCGGGGATGTAGCCCGCCTTGCCGATCGCCTCGACGATGAGGTCGAGTGCGGCCCGGTTCTGCTCGAGGTCGGGCGCGAAGCCCCCCTCGTCGCCCACGCCGGTGGACAGCCCGCGCTGCTTGAGCACCGACTTGAGCGCGTGGTACGTCTCCGCGCCCCAGCGCAGTGCCTCGGTGAACGTCGGCGCGCCGATCGGGGCGATCATGAACTCCTGGACGTCCACGTTGGAGTCCGCGTGCGCGCCGCCGTTGAGGATGTTCATCATCGGCACCGGCAGCACGTGCGCGTGCGGGCCGCCGAGGTAGCGGAAGAGCTGCAGCCCGGCGGAGTCCGCCGCTGCGCGGGCCACGGCCATCGACACGCCGATGATCGCGTTCGCGCCGAGCCTGCTCTTGCCCGGGGTGCGGTCAAGGTCAATCAGCGCCTGGTCCACGAGCCGCTGGTCGTCGGCCTCGTGGCCGAGCAGCTCGTCCTGGATCTCCTCGGTCACGGCGTCGACGGCCTTGGTGACCGACTTGCCGCCGTACTCGGGGCCGCCGTCTCTCAGCTCGACCGCCTCAAAGGCGCCGGTGGACGCGCCGCTCGGCACGCCGGCCCGGCCGAGGGACCCGTCGTCGAGGACGACCTCGACCTCCACCGTGGGGTTGCCCCTTGAGTCCAGGATCTGCCTAGCATGCACCGCTTCAATCGACGCCACGTCGGCTCCCGCCTGTCTTACGTGTCTTTAGGTTCCGGTATGGAGCCTAACGGAGTGCCGCCAAGCCGGCATACCTGGCACGCCGGCAAGGCGGACACGCCGCCGCGGACGGCGTCCTCTTCTCGCCGGCGCGGCGAAGGGCGGATCGCGGTTACGTTCCGGCCGGGAGGCTGGCGCTCTCGGCGGCCAGGCCGGCCAGCGCCGTAGGCACCCAGCCGCTCCCCCAGCGTTGACGTGAATTGCGCATACCTAAATCGCACCCTCTATGTGCCGTTATGTAACATAACGGCGTTTCGCGACGAGTGCGGTTGCCGAGCGTGCGGAGGGCGACGTGCCCTCGCGTATCACCGTCGGCCGCGTAATGATCTTGTGCACAGGATGCGGAGGTCGCGTGCCGGCCACGGAACGAAGGAAGGCCATGAAGGTAACGCCTGTTTCCCGGATTTCGGGTGCACTGCTGTTCCAGCCGTCACCGCATGTTGACGAGCGCGGCTTCTTCTCCCGTACCTTCGATGCGGACGTGGCCACGGAGGCTGGGATCGATCCCTGCGGCTTCGTCCAAGACAGTCAGTCCCGCTCGGCTAGCGGCGTGGTGCGCGGCATGCATATCCGCGGCGGTGCCGGCGAGGCCAAGCTCGTCCGCTGCTCTTACGGCACCGTCTTCGATGTAGTAGTCGACCTGCGCCCCGGTTCTCCCACGTACCGCAACTGGGAGAGCTTCGAACTGCGCGACAGCGAGCAGGTCTCGCTTTACATCCCGGCCGGCTGCGCGCACGGCTTCCAGGCGCTTACCGAGCCCGCAGACGTCTGCTACCGGATCGACCGGCCGCACGACCCGTCCGAGGACGTGTCGATCGCCTTCGATGACCTGGAACTGGGCATTCCGTGGCCGCTGCCTGTCCAGGCGATGTCGCGGCGGGACCGCCAGGCCCCGCCGCTTTCGGTTGCGCTTCAGCGCCTGACCTGATCGCTCCTGACCGTGGTGTTCATTCCGGGGCACCGCGGCCAGGATCGGCTGACTGACTTGCGCTGACGCGGAACGGCTGCGCCAGGTCCGGCACGCCCAGGCTTGAGTCGCTTCTGTCCGCTCCGATCAAGACAGCGG
>DAHWEX010000058.1 GCA_027326205.1 Actinomycetota bacterium | reverse complement strand
GAAGGCGGCCGCGTCCGGCCCGGCCTGCCCGGCCTGCCCGGCCTGGCCGCCCATTCCGCTGGCGCCGCCCGGTTCGCCGGCCCCGTCCGGCCCCGGGACGGCGCCGCTCCCCCGCGCCCGGCCCGGAGCGGACAGGCGGTCAGCGGACAGGCGGACCGGCAGCAAGCCCGCCGCGCTCACCAGTTCGCGCGGCACGGACCAGCCGACCACGCCGACCACGCGCCCGCCCCCGGCCCGCCAGGTCATGGCGGCCGCCTCCGGGTGCTCGCAGGCGGCGCGCAGCGCGGCCGCCCAGGACCGGTCACTGGTCATCGCGTGTTCCCTGGTCCGGTAGGTCGTGCCGCCTTCGCCGGACGACGTGGCGGGAGGTGCATGCGGGGCTGACGGGGTTGCGGCGGCTCACCAATCCGAACATGATCGCGGAAATTCCGGTTATCACGGAAACTTCGAGCTCTTATAGCGCACTTTATTTCCGTGGTGATCCGCGTTTCCGTGATCATGGCCGCTCGTGCCGTCACCAGGCACCGGCACGGCCCGCTGCGCGCTGCCGGTGCCGCCGTGCGGCCGGCCATGACCACGCAACCCCGCTCCCTGCCGGTAACCCGGGCTGCCTCCCACCCGCCTTGGCGCCGCGGCACACGACGCCGCGAACGCGACGGCACCGCGCGCCACAACGACGCTAGAGCCGGCGCCACGCCCCGCACCGCCCTCAACGACCCGCCGCCGACGCCCACAGCGCCACCCCGGGAGCCACCATCCCGCACCGCGAAAACCACATGGACCACCCCCGCGACCCGCTTACGCCGGCAAGCCAGACCCGCACAGAAACCCCGCTCCCTGCCGGTAACCCGGGCTGCCCCCCACCAGCCTTGGCGCCGCGGCACACGACGCCGCGAACGGGACGGCACCGCGCGCCACAACGACGCTAGAGCCGGCGCCACGCCCCGCACCGCCCTCAACGACCTAGCGCTGAGGCACACAGCGCCACCCCGGGGACCACGCGCCGGCACCGGGAAGGCCGTTGTGGCCGCTTTCGCGTACGGCTGATGGCGATCCGCGGGCCCTGGGCGGACCGGGAGCAGCGTGGTGCCAGCGGGTCCGGCCGCGTGATCGCGGGTCAAGGGCGGCGAATAGAGCCGCGGATGACCCGCGATCGGCTCCAGCGGGCTACCAGACACCGGCGGCCGTCTCGCTCGCGCCGGCCAGGAGCTCCGGGAGGGCGTCGGCCAGCAGCCAGCCGTCCTTGACGGCCTGCGCCGCGGCCGTTTCCAGGCGGGTCAGGTAGCCGTCCCGGTCGCCGTAGCGGCGGGTCAGCCCGGCCGGCGCGAACGGCACCAGGTGCGCCCGCAGGTCGGCGAGCAGCGCCGGGTCGGCGTAGGGGGCGTGCGGGGCTGGCTCGCAACGGCCGGGGACCGGGGTGCTGTGCGGGAAGTGGCCGCCGAGCGGGACCTCGACCCAGGGGGTGCGGATGCCGCCCAGGACGTTGCCGCCGGCGTCGCGCAGCAGGGGCAGCGACTCCGGCATGAGGCCGCGGGTCGCGGGGCCCGCCGGGTCGTCGTAGGCGAACCGGCTTGGCATGCGCGGCGGGACGGTGCCGTCGGCGATCCAGCGGTCCACCGCGGCGAACACGGCCCGGGCGACCAGGTCCATCCGGCCGTCGGAGAGACGCTCACGGACCTCGGACGGGTTGACGGGCCAGCCGCGGTCCGCCATCTGCAGCCGGTTGGTGGCCAGCTCGTGCCGGCCAGTGACGTGCCCGGTGCCCGCTACCTGGTACAGCCGGTAGCGGTCGCCCGGGCGCCCGGATCCGGGGACGTTGGACCCGGGGTCAGCGGAGTCGAGGAGGTCCGAACCGGGGCCGTCGGACGCGGCGGGGCCACGCTGGTCGAGCCCGGCGGGGTCGAGGCGGGCGAGCCCGGCGTCAGCGGAGCCGGGGCCGTCGGAGTCGGGGCGGAGCACGGCGCGGTGGGTTTCCGACTCGCCCTCGCTGAGCAGTTCGACGACCGGCACTTCGTGCCCGCCGCCCGCGTGCCCGCCGATGGTGCGGCGCGGGTCGTCGAGGGGCAATTCGGCCCCCGGGCGGAGCACGCCGTAGCCCGGCCGGGCGGCCCCGCCGGAGGAGATGCAGACGATGTACCCGTCGACGGCGGGTCCCTGCCCGGCCCGGCAGCGCTCGTGGAAGCCCTCGCCGAGGAACGTGCGGCAGAACGTGCCCGTCTGTGACCAGCCGGACATGACCACCCGGCTGACCGGGTACCCGGCGAGCGGGCCGTCGCCGCTCTTGACCAGGGCGGCGACCAGTCCGGCGATGTCCCAGCGCTGGCCGGGCCGGGGGATCGACAGCGGGCCGTAGCGGCCCGGGTCCCAGCGGGCGAGGTCGGGCACGGTGGCGACCTCCTGGGTGACGCCGACGTGCGCGTGACCGGAGCGGACCAGCCAGGGAGCGGTCGCCGACCAGGTGAGCGAGCGGTCGTAGTCGGCGTGGTTCGGCTCCAGGTACACGGCGCCGCTGAACGCGGCTCGGTCGGCCGGGCGGCGCAGCAGGATCCTGGTGGTGAACGGCCGCGGTCCCGCCGTGACCGGCCGCAGCCGGCCGTCCCAGGTCCACTCGTCGGCCTGACCGGAGACCAGGTACTCCTCCTCGACGTAGCCGAAGGCGGCCAGGTCGAGACCGTGCCCGTGCCGCGGCAGCCAGGCGGTGCCGAGCGGGACGCTGTCGCCGGTGACCGGCAGCGGTCCCTTGACCCTGAGGGTGGCCAGGAGATCGTCGAAGCTGGTCATCGGCGTTCCCTAAGGTCGAAGCGGCTGGGGTGAAATCGCGGGTAATCGCTACTGCGACTTGACACGGTCACTGAGATTCCTTCCGTTCAAGAGCAGCGGGACGGACTCGGGGCCGTACTCCGGCCAGCGGGTCATCTCGACCGGCCCGGCCAGCTCGAAGCTCGTCGTGGCGGACAGGAGCTCTTCCAGGGCGACGCGGAGTTCCATCCGCGCCCAGTTCGCGCCCGGGCAGTGGTGCGGGCCCAGGCCGAAGGCGATGTGCCGGGCCGGCCGGCCGAGCTTGAAGACGTCCGGGTCGGGGAAGACGTCCTCGTCCCGGTTGGCCGAGGTGAACACCATGGCGACCGGCTCGCCGGAGCGGATCAGGCAGCCGCCGATCTCCGTGTCGGCGTTCGGGGTGCGGGCGAATCCCCGGTACGGGGAGTAGAGCCGCAGCAGTTCCTCGACCGCGTCCGGGATGAGGGACGGCTCGGCGCGCAGCCGGCCTTGCAGGCCGGGGTCCCCCGCCAGGTGCACGGCGAAGCTGCCGAGCACGAAGCGGGGGGCGACGATGCCGACCAGCAGCACCTGGCGCAGCGTGCCGACGATCATTTCCCGCGGCAGCGGCTCGCCGCCCGGACGGGCGGCGAGCAGCGCGGTCGCTGGGTCGGCGGCCGGGTCGCGCGGGCTGGCCTCCCGGTCGGCGATCAGCGCCCTGGTCAGGTCGTACAGGGCCAGGCTGGCCGCGCGCATGCCATCCGGATCGTCGTCCTTGATGGCCTTGTTGAAGTCGAGGAAGTGAGCCTGGACCCGGGCCATCGCGGCGTTGTCCACGTTGAGGAAGCGGGCGAACGACATGACCGGGAAGTTGCCGGCGAACTCGGTGCCGAAGTCGCCGTGCCCGCGTTCCAGCATCGGCGCCAGGCAGGCGGCGGCGTACTCCCGCACGGCCGGCTCGACGGCGGCCACCCGGGCCGCGCTCATCAGCGGGTTCAGGATGGTCCGGTAGACGGTGTGCTCCGGCGGGTCCAGGTGCAGCGGCGGGCGGCGCCCGGTGAAGGCGATCTTGGGCACGATGTTCTGCACCGAGGTGACGAACGTGTCCGGCTCGGTGAGCACCCGCCGCACGTCGGCGTACCGGGTGATGGCCCAGAACCCGCCATAGCGGTCGCTGTGCAGCACCGGGCACCGGGCGCGCATGTCCCGGTAGAGCGCGTGCGGGTCGCGCACCGTGTCGCTGACCAGCGGGTCGAAGCCGGCCGGCCCGGCTCCCTGGTATTCGGTCATGTGCGGTCCCTCCCAGGCTCGCCGGCTGGCTCCCCGGCTAGCTCGCCGGCGGCCGCGAGCCGCAGCGGCAGCCGGGTCGGGCCCGCGGTCGGCCAGGGGCTGAACGTGACGTCGCCGGCCAGCGCGAACGGCGCCCGGCGCAGCAGCGCCCGCACGCCGGCCACGAGCAGGCCGCGGCCGGGCACGGCACCCGGGCAGACGTGCGGGCCGTCGCCGAACGCCAGGTGCCGTTCCCGCCGGGTCAGGTCAAGGTCGCCGGGATGGCCGAAGATCTCCGGGTCCTGGTTGGCGGCGGGAAGCACGACCGCGACCGGCTGGCCGGCCGGGATGTCGCGGCCGCCGATCCGGGCCGGCCGGGTGGTCGTGCGGGCGAAGCCCACGTTGGGCGTGTGCAGGCGCAGCATCTCCTCGACGAAGGACGGGACCAGGGCGGGGCCGGCGCGCAGTGCCGCCTGCAGCGCGGCGTCCCGCGCCAGGTGCAGGGCGGCACTGGCCAGGGCCAGCGCCGGGGCGCCGTGGCCGGCGACGACGATCTGGCGCAGGCTGCCCGCCGCGGTTTCCGTGCTGAGCGGTTTCCCGTCGACCCGGGCCGCGAGCAGCGCGCTGAGCATGTCGTCGGCCGGGTCGAACGGCTCCGCCAGCCGGCGGGCGGCGACCTCGCGGCACAGCCCGTACAGCGACTGGTTCTCCGCTTCGATCACCGGCAGGTCGCGGCGGCGCTGCGCGTCCTCGAAGGCGTCCATGCGCGCCGCGAACTCGCCGGCCAGGTCGCCGGGGATGTTCAGCAGCAGGCAGACCACCCGGGCGGCGTACGGCGAGCAGAAGTCCCCGTAGAGCTCCGTCGCCGCGGGCAGTCCGGCGACCAGGCTCTCGGCCAGCGCGGTCAGCGCCGGGGCGAGCCAGCCCAGCCGCTCGCGGCGGAAGAGCGGGCTGATCACCGTGCGGTAGGCGGTGTGCTCGGGCGGGTCGTAGTGCAGCGGCGGGCGCCGGCCGGAGGCCGGGTTGCGCGGGATGACGATGCCCTGGGCGCTGGAGAAGGCGGCCGGGTCGCGCATCACCCGCTGCACGTCCCGGTACCGGGTGACGGCCCAGAACCCGCCGTAGCTGGCGCTGTGCGCGACCGGGCAGCGCTCGCGCAGCCCTCCGTACAGCCCCTCCGGGTCGGCGAGCCCGGCCGGGTCGTCGGGGTCGAAGTCATGGCCGACCTGGCCGGCGTCCGCAGGCTCGCTCATGGCCGGCCCCCGGGCACAGTACTGCCAGGTCCAGGGCTTTCAGGTCCAGGCGGTGCGGACAGCTCCGCCACCCGGGCGGCCAGCCGGGCGCGCTCCTGGGCGGGGTCGGGCACCGGGGCCGCCGTCATCAGCGCCCTGGTGTACGGCTCCGCGGGCTGCTCGCACACCTGCGCGGCGCTGCCCTGCTCGACGACCCGCCCCTGGCGCAGGACCACCACCCGGTCGGCGACGTGCCGGACGACGGCCAGGTCGTGCCCGATGAACAGGTAGGCGAGGCCGAGGTCACGGCGCAGTTCCAGCAGCAGGTTGATGATCTGCGCCTGCACGGACAGGTCCAGGGCGGACAGCGCCTCGTCGCACACGACCAGGCGCGGCGAGACGATCAGCGCGCGGGCGATCGCCATCCGCTGCTTCTGCCCGCCGGAGAACTGGCGCGGGTAGCGGCCCGCCGCCTCCGCGGGCAGGCCGACCCGCTCGAGCATCGCCGCGACCTTCGCCGCGACCTTCGCCGCGGCCTCGGCGCGCGGCCTGCGCTGCCCGAGCAACGGCTCGGCGAGCGAGGACCCGATCGTCCTGGCCGGGTTGAGCGAGCTGTCCGGGTCCTGGAACACCACTTGGAGGTGGGCGGCGAGCGCGACCCGGTCGCGGCGGCCGAGCCGGGTGATGTCCTGGCCGGCGAAGCGGATCGCGCCCGAGGTGACCGGCACCAGGCCGAGGACCGCGCGGCCCAGCGTCGACTTGCCGGCGCCGGACTCGCCGACGACCCCGACCGTCTCCCCCGCCCGGACGTCGAGGCTCACCCGGTCCAGGGCCTGGTGCACCCGGCCGTCGTGGCGGTAGGCCACGGACAGGTCGCTGACTCGCAGCAGGAACTCGGCCTGCGGCGCGCCCGGCACTGCTTGGCTCGCCTCCGGGCCGGCCGCCACTGTTTTGCTCGCCACGGGGTTGCTCGCCACGGGGTTGTTAACCACGGGTCCGGGGGCCGGGATCCGCGGGGCGTTCACCGGGCCGCCAGCAGGTCCACGTGGATGCACCGGGCCTCGTGTCCCGGCCCGGCCGGGACGAGGGCCGGCTCGGCCGCCGTGCAGTCGCCGGTGGCGTACCCGCAGCGGCCGGCGAACCGGCAGCCGGCCGGCCACCGGCCGGGCGGCGGCACGGTCCCGGCGATCACCGGCAGTTCCCGCCCCGGCGCGGTGGCGTGCGGGTCCGAGCGGAGCAGCGCCGCGGTGTACGGGTGACGCGGCCCGCCGAACACCGCCTCGGCGGCCGACCGCTCCACCGCCTGCCCGGCGTACATCACCAGCACGTCGTCGGCGAGGCCGGCCACCACGCCCCAGTCGTGGGTCACGATGAGGACGGCGATGCCGCTGGTCAGCTGCAGGGAGCGGAGCAGTGCGAGGATGTCCGCCTGGATCGTGACGTCGAGCGCGGTCGTCGGCTCGTCGGCGACCAGGATCTCCGGGTCCCCGGCGAGGGCCCGGGCGATCGTCACCCGCTGGGCCATGCCGCCGGAGACCTGGTGCGGGTAGAGCCGCGCGACGCGTTCCGGGTCGTCCAGCCGGACGCGGCGGAGCAGGGCGAGGGCCCGCTCCCTGGCCTGCTTGCGGCCGCAGCGGGAGTAGGCGCGGACGACCTCGCTCAGCGCCGCGCCGACGGTCTGGGCGGGATCGAGCCCGGACAGCGGCTCCTGGCCGACGAAGGCGATCCGGCGGCCGCGGACCGGCTGCCACTGCGCCTCACGCAGCCCGGCCAGTTCGGCCAGTTCGGCCAGTCCGGCCGGCTCGGTGCCGCCGGCGGCGGACGGCCGCTCACCGCCGCGGGCGGGCGCGGACCGCAACCGGATGCTGCCCTCGACCCGGCCGCCCGGCGGCGCGACGCCGAGCAGCGCGCGGGCGGTGACGGACTTGCCGCAGCCGGACTCCCCCACGATCGCGAGCGTGCGGCCGGGGAACAGGTCGAAGCTGAGGCCGGAGACGAGCACGGTGGCGCCGTCCGGGCCGGCCGCGGTGATGCGCAGGTCACGGACCGCGAGGAGCGGTACGGGACCAGGGTCAGCCGGGACCGTTCCGTGGAGGACTTGCGGTTGCGGGGGGCCGGGCCGGCGCGACGCCGCCGGGGAGCGGCGGGCGGGCAGGCGCCGCGCGGTGCGGCCGGTCCACTCGCCGGTGACCGCGTCGCGCAGCGCGTCGCCGAGCAGGCCGAGGCTGAGCACGGTCAGCGCGATGATCCCGCCGGTGGGGACGAGGAACCAGGGCTGCTGCTGGTACTGGCTGGCCGCCTCGGCGACCATCGTGCCCCAGCTCGGCGCCGGGACCTGCACGCCGAAGCCGAGGAAGGCGAGCCCCGAGGCGAGCATGACGGCGACCGACGCGGCCAGCGTCGCCTGGACCACGACCGGGCCGTAGACGCGCGGCAGCACGTGGCGGCGCATGATCTGCCAGTGCGACAGCCCGCTCACCCGGGCCGCCGCTATGTAAAGGTCCTCCCTGATCGTCATCGTGACCGCGCGGATCACCCGCATCGGCCCGGCGGACAGCAGCAGCCCGAGCGGGAGCATGGCCGGGTACAGGCTGGCGGGGAAGACCGAGACCACCACGATCAGCACCACCAGCACGGGAACGGTGAGCAGCAGGTCGCCCCAGAACGTCAGCACCCGGTCGGTCCGGCCGCGCAGGTACCCGCCGGCGACGCCGAGCGCGGTGCCGACGGTCACCGCGATCACGGTGGCCAGGGCGGCGGCGAGCAGGGTGCTCTGCCCGCCGTACAGCAGCCGGGTCGCGATGTCCCTGCCGAGCTCGTCGGTGCCGAGCCAGTGCGCGCCGGACGGCCCGGACAGCTCGCGGGTGAAGTCGGAGGCGTCCCGGGGGTACGGGGCGATCACCGGGGCGAGGGCGCAGCACGCCACGATGACCGCGAGCACCGCGAGCGAAACCGCGCCGAGCGGGTGACGCAGCAGCGCGCGGAGCAGGGGCCGGCGGCGGACCCCGGCGGCGGGCGGCAGGACGGCCGGGAGGCCGGCGGCTGACGGCGGGAGGACGGTCATGCGGTCACCCTGACCTTCGGGTTGAGCCAGGCGTAGGACAGGTCGATCAGCAGGTTCACCGCGATGACGATCACCGTGAAGTAGAGCACCGCGCCCTCGATGACCGGCAGGTCGTGGTCGGTGGCGGCCTGGACGACCAGGCTGCCCATGCCGGGCAGCACGAAGACCTGCTCGACCAGGATGGTGCCGCCGAGCATGGCGATCGCGAACAGGCCGGCGGCGGTGACGACCGGGATCGCGGCGTTGCGCAGCGCGTGCCGCAGCAGCAGCGCGCGGCGCGACAGCCCGGCCATGCGCAGCGCGGCCATGAACTCGCGGCCGAGCACCTCCGCCATCGAGTCCCTGGTCTGCTTGGCGATCCCGGTGACGCCGACAGCGGCGAGGGTGAGCACCGGGAGGATCAGGGAGCGCAGCCAGGCACCCGGGTCCTGCCCGAGCGGCACGAACCCGGAGCTGGGCAGCAGGTGCGCCCGGACCGCGACGAACTCGATGAGGACGAGCCCTAGCCAGAAGTTCGGCACGGCGAAGGCCACCCAGCTGGCGGCGTCCACGACCCGGCCGAGCGGGCCGCGCCAGACCGCGCTCGCCAGGCCGAGGGCGACCCCGGCCACCACCGTGACCAGGGTCGCCCCGATGACCAGCCATACCGTGGCGGGCAGCCGCTGGGCCAGTTCGCCGGTCACCGGCTGATCGGTGAACAGCGAGGTGCCGAGCGTGCCGTGGAGCACGCCGTCGGCCCAGTGCCAGTACTGGACGAGCAGGGGGGCGGTGAGGCCGAGCTTCGCGTCCAGGGCCTGGTACTCGGCGGCCGTGTGCCCCGCGCCGAGGATGCGGACCGCCGGGTCGCCGGGGACGATCGCGACCATGAGGAAGGTCAGGATCGACACCACGAACAGCAGCGGGACCGATAGCAGGAGCCGGCGCAGCAGGTAACGCGCCACGGCGACGGCTCCTGCCGCGCGAGGAGTTCGCTTCGGGGGCTTTCACTGTCGGCGCCTCACCGGCCGGAGGGGTACCAGCTGAGCGAGGCGATCGGCGCCACCGGGTCGATCGTGGTGTTGTCCAGCGACGGCGCCTGCACGTTGGCCACGGTGGGCGCGACCGCGAGGGTGGCGCTGAGCGAGAACAGCGGCGCGAACCAGGCGTTGCCGGTGAGGTAGTCGTCCACCTTCTGGTAGGCGGCCCTTGCGGCGCTGCCGGACAGTGCCCCGGCCGTGGCCATCAGCGCGTTGAGCTGGGCGCTGGTCGAGCCGAAGGCGTTGGTGAACGGGGCCATCGCGAACTGGACGGCGTACGGGAAGCCGTCTCCGTTCTGCGACAGCGGCCAGATCACCGCGTCGTACTGCCTGGACAGCGCCGCCGGGATGAACTGGGCGGGCGAGGGCGTCTCGGTGAGGGTCACGTCGATGCCGACGCTGGCCAGCTCGGTCTTGATGGCGGCGCCGATGTCGCCGTTCGCGTCGAGCGCCAGGGTGTCGAGCACGTTCAGCTTGAAGCCGCCGCCGTAGCCGGCCTGGGCGAGCAGGCTCTTGGCCTTCGCCACGTCGAACGAGTAGGTGCCGGCTTCGGCGGGGTCGTAGCCGGTGCTGCCGGGCAGCGCGAACTCGTCGGTCGGCACGGCGCCGCCGCCGCCGAGTCCCTGCGCGAGCGAGGCGCGGTCGACCGCGTCATTGATCGCCTGGCGCACCTTGAGGCTGCTCAGCGGCGACTTCGGGTCGCTGCGGCCCATCAGGATCAGCGACGCGATGGAGAACGGCTGGGCGAACGTGGTCAGCTTCTGGCTGCGCGCGGAGGCCTGCGCGGTGCTCGGCAGGCTGAGCAGCGCGTCGACCTGGCCCGACTCGGCGGCCGACAGCGCGGTCTGCGGGTCCGTGATCACCTTGACCACGACCTGCTTGTAGTGCACCGCGGCCGGGTTCCAGTAACGGGAGTTCAGCGTGAACACGTACTGGCTGCCGGCCACGCTCTGCGCGGCGCTGAGCACGTACGGGCCGGTCCCGTCGGAGGTGGTGGTGAGCGTCGCCGGGCTGGCCAGGCCCTGCGGGCCGATGACCTGCCCGATGTCCTGGTACTGCGACAGCAGGAAGGGCAGGTTCGGCTCGGGTGCGGAGAACGTGAGCTGGACCGTGTCCGTCCCGGTCGCCCTGGCCGACGCGAGCGTCGCCAGGTAGCCGGCCTGCGGGCCGTCGGCCTTCTTGAAGTACTCCAGGGAGTTCACCACGCTGGCGGGCGTCAGCGTCGACCCGTCGCTGAAGTGGACGTTGCCGCGCAGGGTGAGGTTGAACACCTCGTTCTTGCTGTTCGGGGCGTACCCCCAGCTGGTGGCCAGGTCGCCGACGTACTGGCCGTTGCCGAGCTGGTAGATCAGGGAGTCGTAGTCGATCGCGCCGAACACCACGTCGGATTCCGACGTGCCCCCGAGCGCTGGATTGGCGCTGACCGGCTCGTTGAACTGCAGGGTCAGGGTGCTGGCCATGATCCCGGCGGGTGCGGTGCCGGACGTGGCGCCCGCGGTGACGCTGGCGGCGCCCCCGGTCGCACCCGGGGTGCCGCCTGCGTTGGACACTCCGCCGCACGCGGCGGTTGTCCCGGCGGCGAGCGCCACGACGGCCAGCAGCGAAGTTCGCCGGCCGGCGCGTCTGGCGCGGGCGGGCACGGTGAACGGATAGCGACTCGGCATCTCGATCGCCCTCGTCTTCGTTGAACAGGGGGTTGTTGTGCGGCGATCGTAGGTTTCCACCGGAGAAGATGTCAAGGTACTTGATTTCTTCAGCACGCGGAGCGGGTGCCGCCCGGGCGACGGCAGGGCCGCCCGGCGGACCCTTTCGTGAAACTAGAACTTGTTATAGTTTTGGCCCAGTGCGAGTGCCAAGGCCGGCCGATGAGGGAGACGCGCGAGGATGCCAGTCAAGTACCTGTCCCCGGAATGGATCAACGCCTACAACGCGACCGTGACCGCCGACGACGCGGTGCGCAAGGCGCTGAAGGGCAAGAGCGCGGTCATCCAGATGGTGATCGCCGACTCTCCGGCTGGAGGCGAGATCCGCTACGCGCTGCGCATAGGGGACGGCACCGTCGCGGTAAGCCTCGGCGACGCCGCGGACGCCGAGGTGACCATCCGCCAGTCCTACGAGACGTCGGCGCAGCTCAACCGGGGCGAGCTTGACGGCGCGAAGGCGTTCACGCAGGGCAAGGTCAAGATCTCGGGCAAGATGATGACGATGATGCAACTGCAGCGCCCGCTGGCGGAGGTCCAGAAGGCGCTGGACACCATCGACACCGAGTACTGAGCCGCCCGGGGCGGCTCAGCGCGGCTCAGCCCCGGTTCAGGGCGTGGGGGTGCCCGTGAAGGCGTGCCCCCACAGGCTGACCGCGGTGGTCTCCCTGCTGACCCAGGTCGCGTCGTCCACGAGCCGCCCGCCGGTGCCGTACTCGATGTCGAATCCGCCGGGGGTGCGCACGTAGAACGAGACCATCAGGTCGTTGGCGTGCCGCCCGAGCGACGCCGACACCGGCGCGCCCCGCCGGGCGCACCGGTCCAGGGCCCGGCCGACGTCGTCCAGCGCGGCCACCTCGATCATCAGGTGCACGAGGCCGGCCTCGGCCGGCATCGGGGCCAGGGCCAGCGAATGGTGCCGCGGGCAGCAGCCGAGGAAGCGGAACCAGGCCGGCGGGTCCCCCGGCTTCCCGCCCACGAACTCGGCCGGCATCCGCATCGAGTCGCGCAGCCGGAAGCCGAGCACGTCGGTGTACAGGGCCAGCGCGGCGTCGGCGGCGCTGGCCGCCGGCAGCACGACGTGCCCCATGCCCATGTCCCCGGTCACGAACTGGTTGCCGTACGGGCTGACGACCGGGCGGTGCTCCAGCGCCGCGCCGCAGAACACCTCCACGGTGTTGCCGGCCGGGTCGTCGAAGCGCAGCATGTCCGCCACCCGCCGCGTGGCGAGCTCGCCGGGGGTGCCCGGCCTGACCGCGACGCCGGCGGCCGCGAGCGACCGCCGGACGGCGGCCAGCGCCGCCGCGCCGGCCACCTCCCAGCCGGTCGCGAGCAACCGCTCCCGCGTTCCCGGCACGATCACCAGCCGGGCCGGGAAGTCGTCCATCCGGAGGTAGACCGCGCCCTCCTCCGGCCCCCGGCCCTCCACCAGGCCGAGCGCGCGGACGCCGAACTCGCGCCACGCGGCGACGTCGGCCGACTCGACGCGCAGGTAGCCAAGAGACCCGATCAACGGTCCCCTCCCTCCAGGAAGCCGATCTCTCCCGCGACCGGCGCCTTCACAACATGGCGCCGGGCGGCACGTCCCGCCCGAACTCGCCGCGCCCGAACATCGACAGCGCGCGCTCCGGGTCGTTGATCGCGTGCAGCCGGCCGGCGTGCGCGTCCCGCCAGAACCGCTGCAGCGGGGTCCCGGCCTTGAGCGCCCGCCCGCCGGAGTTCTCGAAGAGCAGGTCGACCGCCCTGACGGCCTGCGCGGTGCCGGTCACCTGGTCGCGGCGGACCCGCAGCCGCAGCGGGACCGGCAGCCGCTCCCCCGCCCGGGCGAGCGCCATCAGCTCGGCCATGTTCCGCTCCAGGGCCAGCCACGCGCCGTCGAGCAGGCTCGCCGCCTCGGCCGCCCGCACCTGGCCGAACGGGTCGTCCCCGGCCTTCTCCCCGGCGTACGCGGCGCGGACCCGGTCGCGCTGGTAGGCCACGTGCGCCGCGTACGCCCCGCATCCCATGCCGATGACCGGCGTGGTGATCGCGTAGGTGAACACCGACCCGTACGGGATCCGGTACAGCGGCCCGGGGTTGCGCTCCTGGCCGGGGCAGGCGCACCGGGTGACGTCGTTGAAGCTGAGCGCCCGGTGCGCGGGGACGAACGCGCCGTCCACCACGATGTCGTTGCTGCCCGTGCCGCGCAGCCCGACCGTGTCCCACACGTCGTCGACGGCGTAGTCGCCGGCGGGCAGCAGGAACGTGCAGAAGTCGGCCGGCGCGCCGTCGTCGTCGCGCACGATCGCGCCGAGCAGCACCCAGGTCGCGTGCGCGGACCCGGAGGAGAAGCTCCACCGGCCGTCCAGCCGGTACCCGCCCTCGACCAGGCGCGCCCGCCCGGTCGGGGCGTAGGAAGAAGACATCCGGGTGCCCGGGTCGGCGCCCCAGACGTCCTGTTGCGCCCGCGCGGGGAACAGCGCGAGCTGCCACGGGTGGACGCCGAGCACGGAGGCCACCCAGCCGGTCGAGCCGCAGGCGCTGGCGAGCAGCCGCACCGCGGCGAAGAACGCCATCGGGTCCGCCTCCAGCCCGCCGTAGCTGGCCGGCTGCAGCAGCCGGAAGAACCCGGTCTCGGTGATCGCCTTGACCGACTCGGCCGGCACGTCCCGGTTGTCCTCGGTTTCCTGGGCCCGTTGCCGGAGCGCGGGGAGCAGGTCGGTCACCGCGGCGATGACCCCTGCCTCCGGCCCCGCGTACGCGCCGATTTCGCCCACGAGCAGTCCCTTTCCCTTACCCGCCCGAATTCGCCTTGTCCCCGCCCATCGCCACCAGACTAGAACATGTTCTAGTCTATGGATATGGCAGGTACAGCAAGGGCCACGGAAACCGGCCGGCCGCGCATCATCGACGCCGGGACGCCGCCGCGGCGGTTCGCGCGCGGCTGGCACTGCCTCGGGCTGGCGGACGGCTTCCGCGGCGGCGCTCCCGGGCCGGCGGACCGGGGCCCGCACGCGGTGCAGGCGTTCGGCACCAAGCTGGTCGTCTTCGCCGACGCGGCCGGCGAACTGCACGTGCTCGACGCCTACTGCCGGCACATGGGCGGCGACCTGAGCACGGGCACGGTCAAGGGCGACCAGGTCGCCTGCCCGTTCCACGACTGGCGCTGGGGCGGCGACGGCCGCTGCACCCAGATCCCCTACGCGCGGCGGGTGCCGCCCGCCGCCAGGACCCGTTCCTGGCGCACCCTGGAGCGCAACGGGCAGCTGTTCGTCTGGTACGACCCGGAGGGGAACCCGCCGGCCGGCGACGTGACCATCCCGGTGATCGAGGGAGCAGGCTCAGCGCTGTGGACCGGCTGGACCTGGGACTCGATCCTGGTCGAGGGCGCGAACTGCCGCGAGGTGATCGACAACGTCGTCGACATGCCGCACTTCTTCTACGTCCACTTCGCGTTCCCGACGTACTTCAAGAACGTCTTCGAGGGGCACATCGCCACGCAGTACCTGCGGACGAGGGCGCGGCCCGACGTCGGCCCGGCGCACGCCCGGCCCGGCGGAACGGAGGTAACCCTCCGTTCGGAGGCGTCGTACTACGGCCCCTCCTACATGATCGACTACCTGTGGCAGGACTACCACGGCATGACCGTGGAGAGCGTGCTGGTCAACTGCCACTACCCGGTCACTGCGACGTCGTTCCGGCTGCAGTGGGGCGTGATCGTCAAGCGGCCGCCGGGGCTGTCCGAGGACCAGGCGGCCAGGTTCGGCGCCAAGTTCGCGAAGTTCGTCGGGATGGGCTTCGAGCAGGACGTGCAGATCTGGCTGCACAAGAGCCGGGTGGACAACCCGCTGCTGTGCGCGGAGGACGGGCCGGTCTACCAGCTGCGGCGCTGGTACGAGCAGTTCTACCGGGACGCGGCCGAGGTTGAGCCGGACATGACCGCCCGGTACGAGTTCGAGGTGGACACCGCCCGCGCCGTGGCGGGCTGGGAGGCCGAGGTCGCGCGGAACCTGGCCGCCAGGGATCCGGCCGCCGGGTCGCCGGCCGGGGCGGGCTGAGGTGGCGCGGGCCGCGGGCCGCGGCGACGAGCGCCACGCGACCCCGCAGCCGGTCGAGTGCGCCCGCTGCGGGGTGAGCGCCGACGTCGTGAAGTTCAGCCCGCAGCACACGTCGGTGCAGTGGACGGCGGCGGCGGTGCGGTGCTGCCTGGAGTTCCGGGCCCGCGCCGCCGACGGCACCCGCAGCGCGCTCATCGAGGGATGCGCCGCCCTGCGGGACAGCATCGACGCCGCGGTGGCGGCCGGGCGGCTGGCCGTGTCCCCGCCCTCGTACGACCGGGCGCGCGGCAGCGGTGCGCGACTTTTACCGGGTGCCGGTGGCGGAGGTGATCCCGGAGACCGGCGACGCTTCCTCCCTCGTGCTGGACGTGCCGCCGCCGCTGGCCGCCGACTTCGCGTACCGTCCCGGCCAGTTCGTGACCGTCCGCGTCCCCTCGGACCAGACCGGGTCGGTGGCCCGGTGCTACTCCCTGTGCTCCTCGCCGCAGGCCGGCGACCCGCCCGCGATCACCGTCAAGCGGACGGCCGGCGGGTACGCGTCCAACTGGCTGCTGGACAACGTCACGGCGGGCACCGTGCTCGACGTGCTCGCGCCGGCCGGGACCTTCTGCCCCTCGTCGCTGGACGGCGAGTTCCTGCTGTTCGCGGCGGGCAGCGGGATCACGCCGGTCATCTCCATCCTCAAGTCCGTGCTCGCCGCCGGGCGCGGCCGGGTCGCGCTCGTGTACGCGAACCGGGACGAGCGGTCGGTCATCTTCGCCGCCGAGTTGCGCAGGCTCACCGCGGCGGCGGCGGGCCGGCTCGTCGTGCTGCACTGGCTTGACTCGCTGCAGGGCACCCCGGCGGCCGCCGGGGTCGCCGCCCTGGCCCGGCCGTATGCCGGGTGGGAGCCGTACGTCTGCGGGCCCGGCCCTTACCTCGCGGCCGTCCGGGCGGCGCTCGGGCGGCTGGGCGTGCCGGCGAAGCGGATTCGGACCGAGCGGTTCGTGTCGCTGGCGGACAACCCGTTCGAACAGACCCGGCCCTCCGGCGGGGTGGCGGCGACCCTGGCGGTCGAGCTCGACGGCGTGACCCGCACGCTGCCGTGGCCGCCCGGCACCCGGCTGCTCGACGTGCTGATCGACGCGGGCCTCACGGCGCCGCACTCGTGCCGCCAGGGAATCTGCGGCGCGTGCGCCTGCCAGCTGGTGGCCGGGGAGGTGGAGATGGCGCACAACGAGGTACTCGAGGCGGAAGACCTGGCCGACGGCTACATCCTCGCCTGCCAGTCCGTCCCGCTCAGCAAAGAAGTGCGGATCACTTACTGAC
>DAHWEX010000018.1 GCA_027326205.1 Actinomycetota bacterium | reverse complement strand
CGCCCTGCTCGGCCCGGAGGATCACCGGGCCGCCGTCGCGTCGGACGATCCGGCGGTCCGGGCCCGGCTGTCCTCGGTCGGCCAGCCGCTGCCGGGGATCGAACTGGAGATCCGCGGCCCCGGCGGCGAAGTCCTGGGCGCCGGCCAGGTCGGCCGGATCTGCGTGCGCGGCGGCCAGGTGTCGGCCGAGTACGCGGGCCTGGGCCGGGCGGTCGACGACCGCGGCTTCTTCGACACCAGGGACGACGGCTACCTCGACGCCGGCGGGTACCTGTTCGTCTGCGGGCGCACGGACGACACGATCATCAGGGGCGCCGAGAACATCGCGCCGGCCGAGATCGAGGACGTCCTGCTGCGGCACCCGGCCGTGCTCGACGCGGCGGTGTTCGGCGTGCCCGACCAGGAGTGGGGCCAGCGCATCGAGGCCGCCGTGGTCGCCCGCCCCGAGGCCCGCGTCGACCCGGCCGAACTGCGCGACTTCACCATGCGGGCGCTGCGCTCAAGCAAGACACCGGACCGCTTCTGGCTGGTGGACGCGCTGCCGCGGACCGAGACCGGCAAGCTGCTGCGCCGCATGGTGCCCGGCCTGATCGAGCAGACCGGGCACGGCGCCTGAACGCGGCCCCGGAACACGGGCCGCGGGAACCGCCTCACTCCAGCCGCGCGACGATCCGCTCGTAGTGCTCCGCGGGCGCGCCGTACAGCATCTCGTTGACCTTGGCCCGGCGCAGGTACAGGTGCAGGTCGTGCTCCCAGGTGAAGCCGATGCCGCCGTGGGCCTGCAGCGCTTCGGAGGCCAGGGCGGCGACGCCCTCGGCGGTGAACGCCTTGGCGACGCTGGCCGCCACCGTGGCATCGGCGACGCCGGCGTCCAGCGCCATGGCCGCGTAGTAGGTCGCCGCCCGGGCGCCCTTGAGCGTGGTCAGCATGTCCGCCAGTTTGTGCTTGACCGACTGGAAGCTGCCCAGCGGCCGCCCGAACTGCTCCCGCACCTTGACGTAGCCGACGGTCATCTCCAGCAGCCGCTCGCCGACGCCGAGCGAGTCGGCCGCGTTGAGCACCGCCGCCGCGTCGGTCAGCCACTGAATGGCGACCTCGTCGCCGGTGACCACCTCCGCCGCCCGGACCCGGACCCCGTCGAGTACCACGTCGTACCAGCGGCGGGTCTCGTCCAGGGTCCGCCGGGGCTCGACCGCGGCCGCCGGCCGCGGCACGAGCACCAGGCGGCGGCCCGCGTCACCCGGTCCCGGGGGCACGGCCGCCGTCACCAGCAGCCAGTCGGCGGACGCCGCCGACTGGACCGCGGTGGCGCGCCCGCTGAGCACGAGGTCGGCACCGTCGTAGCGGCCGCCCGTCGCCCCGTGGCAGGCCAGGCTGGCCCTGAGGTCGCCGGCGGCGAGGGCGGCCAGCAGGTCCGGCCGGCCGAGCCGGGCGAGGGCGAGCCCGGCCAGCGCGCTGTCCGTGAACGGCCCCGGGGCGGCCGCGCGGCCGATCTCCTCGGCCACCAGGCACAGCTCGACCAGCCCCTGGCCCGCGCCGTCGTGCTCCTCGGGCACCGCGAGGCCGGTCCAGCCCAGCTCGGTGCCGCGCTGCCACAGCTTGTCGTCCACGTCCGTGCCGGAGGCCGCCATGGACCGCACTAGCTGGGGTGTGCAGCTCACCGCGAGCATGCTGCGGGACACCTCGGCCAGGGCGGCCTGTTCCTCCGTCAGCTCGAAGTCCACCGGGGCTCCATGATCTTGTCGGTCCTTGTATTCAGGCGTGGCGAGTGTTCAGGTGTGGCGAGTGTTCAGGCGTGGCGCGCGATCTCGGCCGCGAGCAGCTCGTCCAGGGAATCGGCGGGCGGGGCGGGCAACTCGACCGCGCGCTCCCGCGCCGGCAGCAGCACCACCGCGCTGCCGGGGGTGGTCTGCTCGCCGCGCTGGTTCCAGCATCCCACCTCCAGGTGGACCTCGTTGCGGCCGTCTACCTGGACCTTGTCCACGACCTTGCCGCGGACCCAGGTCGTGTCGCCGATGTAGTTGAACCCGCGGTGCTGGCAGCGCAGCCGCAGCAGCCAGCCGTCGTCGCCCATCCAGTCGGTCAGCGCGTGGGTCAGCCAGGTCTCCCGCATCGCGCCGTAGTCGTAGCTCATCGGGATGCCGAGCTCCTGCGCCCGGGACGGGTCCCAGTGCAGCCGCTGCACGGTGTCGGGGATGTTGCGCGCGTTGGGGGGATACAGGCCGGGGGCCTTGCGCCGGATCTTGCGGGCGATGCCGAACGCGCCGGGGGGCGTGAGCTGCATGCCCCAGCCCAGGTGCCAGACCACCAGGTCGGTGACCACCAGCGGGCCCTTGACCCGCGGCTGGATTTCCTCGCCGATCTCGACGTCCTCGAAGTACCTGGTCCGCGCGCCGCGGCGGGTCTCGGCGTCGTAGGCGGCGTCGATCTCGGCGATCTGCTCGTCGGTGTAGGGGTCGAAGGTGAGCGGCGGCTTGTCGTCAGAGCGTGACCGCGACGCGTGCCGTTCGGCGTTGATCCAGGTGCCGCGCTGGACCGTGACGACCTGGCCGCGGCCGTTGGCGAACAGGAAGTCGTGGGTCACGTGCGCGGTGCGGCCGCCGAACCGGCTCGGCTTGTCCGCCACCCCGACCTGGGCGCGGACGACCCGGCAGCGGTCGCCCGCGGTCAGCGGGCGGTAGTACTCGAACTCCATCGCCGCCTGGTACGAGCCCAGCCCGGCGAACGGGTCGCCCTTGAGCAGTTCCCGTTGCTCCGGCGTGAGCGGCGGGGCCGCGTTCTCGCCCATGCAGTAGGTGAAGTTCGGCGGCGCGATCAGCCCGCCCCACCGGGTCTTGGCGGCGTACTCGGGGTCGCAGTAGAGCGGGTTGTCGTCGCCGTACCCGTAGGCGAAGTGCCGGGTGGCGTCGGCGGTCACCTCGGTGATGTGCGCGGGGTTGATGCGCAGCGGAATGCCGATCCGGCGGCGCGAGCGCTCGAACGACTCGTCGGTGAGGGCCCCGTACCCGGGACGTTCAGCGGTCATGCGGGCTCTCCTGCCGTCGTGGTGCCGGGCTCCTCGGCGGCCCCGTGGGTGAAGCCGTCGAAGTAGTGCTCGCGGACCAGCGGCCGGCTGATCTTGAGCGACGGGGTGCGCGGCAGCTGGTCGACCACCCTGATCGCGACCGGCCGCTGGTACCTGGTCAGCCGTCCGGTCAGGTACTCCATGAGCTCCGCTTCGGTGACCGGGCTGAGCAGGGTCACCGCCGCCGCGGGCACCTGGCCGAGCCGTTCGTCCGGCAGCGCGACGGCCGACACCTCGTTGACGGCCGGGTGGGCCGCCAGCGCGTCCTCGATGACGCTGGGCGGGATCTTGAAGCCGCCGCGGTTGATCGCGTCGTCCGCCCGCCCGCGGATGAACAGGAACTGGTCCTCGTCGATGACGGCGAGGTCGGTGGTGCGCAGCCAGGCGCCGTCCTCACCCGGGAGCTGGCCGCCGCGGGCCTCGAGCAGGCCGGCCTGCCCGCAGGGGAGCACGGTGCCGCTGTCCGGGTCGACGACGCGCAGCTCGATGCCGCGGTGCGCGCGCCCGACGCTGCCGCGCTTGCGCGGCCCCCACAGCTCCTTCTCCTTGAGCGTCCAGCCGGCGATCGCGCCCGCGAACTCGGTCGCGCCGTAGGTGACGAGCACCGGGATGCCGTAACGCCGCTCGAACTCCTCGCCAAGCTCCGGCGGCAGCTGCGCGGTGCCGGAGCCGACGGCGCGCACGCTGTCGAACGTCTCCGCGTCCACCCCGGCCTGCAGCACCATCCGCAGCGCGGTGGGCGCCAGCCGGACGTAGCCGGGACGGTGCCGCCTGACCAGCTCCGCCCAGGCGCCGACCTCGAACTTTTCCAGGAGGGCGATGCTGCGGCCCTCGATCACGTGCGCGACCGCGAAGTACATGCCGCTGATGTGCGCCAGCGACGCCCACAGGATGTCGGTCCGGCTGCGCAGGTGCGGTTCGTGCGCCTCGTCGAAGACCAGCCCGGCGGCGCGGAACGCCGCCGTCATCCGGTCGTAGGTGAGCTTCACCCGCTTCGGCCGCCCGGTGGTGCCGCTGGTCATCATCAGCACCGCGACCTCACCCGGATCCTGCCGTGACGGGCTCGGTGACCACGGGACCGGCCGGGCCGCCAGGGCCCGGTCGGTCCCGGCCCGCAGCGCGACCGCGCGGACCGCCTTCGACGAGGCCAGCACCGCGTCGCGGGCCCAGTCCGCGTCCTCGGCCACGACTACGTCCGGTGCGAGGTCGACGATGTCCTTCTCCAGGCCGATGTCGCCCAGATGCGGACTCAGCGTCACGACCTCGCGCCCGGTGCCGAGGACGGCGATCAGGGCGGCCAGCGGCCCGGGCCGGTTCCGCAGCACGATGCCGACGCGCCGGGCGCCGGGATACGCGGCGAGCAGCGACGAGAGGTCGGCGACCGCATCCGCGTAGAACGACCAGGGAACCGTTAGGCCGTCGAAGAACAGCGCGGGAGCGCCCGGGTCCAGTCGCACCATCTGGCGGATGCGGCGCGACAGGAACGGGTCGGGCGCCCGGGAACTGTTGTCGATCATCCGTCCGGTCCTCCAGGCAGCTGGCTGGGTTCTGCTCTCATCTGACTACCGACTGTCATGAGATTATAAGGTACATTCATCTTACTAAATGAAAATATATGTCGTCTACTGCACGGGGGGCGCGGTGCGCGAGCGGATCGCGGCCCAGTTGCGCCGCCGGATCGTCCGCGGCGCGGTGAAACCGGGGGAGAAGCTGCCGCCGGAGACCCGGCTGATGGAGCAGTTCGGCGTCTCCCGGCCGACGATCCGCGAGGCGTTCCGCATCCTGGAGACCGAGCGGCTGATCGCGGTACGGCCGGGACGGCCGGGACGGCCGGGTGCCCGGCCCGGCCCGGTGGTCGCGGCTCACCGACCGCTTCCACGAGCTGATCGTGCAGCGGCCGGGGAACAAGACGCTCGCCGTGCAGGGCGCCGTGCTGCACGACATCGTCGCCACCCATACCGAGCTGTGGCGCGGCCACATGGACTCGGCCGCGGCCTACCTGCTCAAAGACGACCTGCGGGACAAGCCGGTGGTAGAGCTGTTCTCCTAAGTCCAGTCCGCCAGGTCGCGCACGGACTGCAGCAGCGTGTAGCCGGACGGGACCGGCGCCTGCGGGCTCGACGACAGCAGGCGCAGCGTGCGCCGGGCGATCCGCCAGGTCCCGTCGTCCTCGCGCAGCCGGTCGCGGAACAGCACCTCGGCCCGGTTGAGGTAGCCGGGCTTGTCCTTCGTCGTCCAGCGGACCCACCCGTAGCACGTGCCCCAGATGCCGTTGCCGTCCGCGCCGACGACGTGGTTGGTGATCTCGTGCACGGTCCACGCGCAGGTGTCGTGGAACGGGATGAAGTTGTCCAGCCACGCCTCCATCCCGTCGAACACGGCGTGCGGGTAGTCGGCCCGCACGTCGGGGGTGAACACGGTGCGGAAGAGTTCCCAGTCGCGGGCGTCGATCGCCAGGGCGTAACCGTTCTGCAGCCGCATCGCCTCCAGGGCGACCCTGCTCAACTCGCCGGCCGGCCATCCGGGGCTCCCGCTCACCCGGTCAGCAGGGCCGTGCCGACCGGGCCGTACGCGCTGCGGGCGGACAGCATGTAGTGCTGGGTGACGGCGCGCACGTCGCGCAGCCGCCGCTGCAGCGGGCAGGACTCGAACAGGCCGGTGGTGCCGGAGATGCCGTACGCGCCCTCGACGACCGACGCGGCCACCGACGCCGCCCGCGACAGCCGGGCGCGCCGGATGAGCGTCGCCGTGTCGTCCGGCGGGCCGAAGGCGACGCTGGCCTGGTCGTCCCGGGCGACCTGGTGCAGCAGCGTGCGCGCCATGTACAGGTCGGTGGCCAGCTGCCCGGTCAGGTACTGGGCGACCGGGTCCTGCGCCAGCTTGCTGCGCGAGGTCGCCGGGATCTTGTTGCGGGCGATGTCGGTGACGTCGTCCAGCGCCGCCTGGGCGATCCCGACGGCGACGGCGGCGAACTCCGAGCCGAACCGGGCACCCAGCTGCCGCTGGTCGAGCGGGTGCCGGGCGATCTTCGGCAGCTCGCCGAAGTTGCCCGTCCACTCGTCCGGGATGAACAGGTCGGTGAGCACGATGTCGTTGCTCGAGGTGCCCTTGAGCCCGCTCACGTGCCAGACGTCGTCGATTCGCACCTGGCTGGCGGGGACCACGCCCATCCGGGTGCCCGACCCGTCGTCGAGCACGCCGTGGATGCAGATGTAGTCGGCGTTGTTGGAGCCGCTGCCGAACGACCACCGGCCGCTGAACCGGTAGCCGCCCTTGTCCCGCACCGCCTTGCCGGTCGGGTTGATCACGCCGCTGTGGATGACGTCGGGGCCGCCGGAGAAGACCTTGTCGTAGGTGTCCGGCGGCAGGTAGGCGTAGAAGCTCGGCCCTTCCGAGCCGACCGCCGCGACCCAGGCGACCGAGGCGTCGGCCCGCGCCAGCTCCTCGATCACGGTCAGCCCCTCGTCTGGCCACATCTCGTCGCCGCCGTGCGAGCGCGGCACGTAGCGGCGGAAGACCCCGGCCGAGCGCAGCTTCTCCGCGAGGTCGCGCGGCACCGCCCGCGCCTGCTCGATCTCCTGCGCCCGCGCGCTGATCTCTGGCAGCAGCGCCCGCACGTTGTCCAGCACGGTTGCCTGCTGCGACGCTGATGCCGCGCTTTCACTCATTGGCTTCCCTCATCGTCAGACCACGGGTGGAACGTGACTACCACCCGCGAAAATATCGCGGTCGCTCGTTCGTGTCACCGGGACCGTTCTGCTAGGCGGGACGCAAAAACTGACTGTCCGGTACCGCCGCCTTCGCGCCGGGACCAGCTTTGGGCCGCGCCAGTGCATTGCGGTCGCCAGCCGGCTGTTCCTATTATGTACTGACCAGTCAGTGAAGACGGAGGTGACCAGGTGGTGGCTGCGCTTCAGGAGGACGGTCAGGCGAGCACGGTCGTGGGCCGGCTCGAGGCCATCCTCGCATCGTTCGACGGCTGCGACCATGCCCTGGGGCTGAGCGAGATCAGCCAGCGGGTCGGCCTGCCCAAGTCGACCGTGCACCGGCTGGCGAGCCAGCTCTGCGCGGTCGGCTGGCTGGAACGGAATAGCGGCGGCTACCGGGTCGGGCTCAAGCTCCTCGAGCTCGGCAGCGTCGCCCTGCAGCGGACCGGGCTCCGCGAGGCCGCGTTCAAGCCGCTGCACTCGCTCGCCCTGCGCACGGGGCTGGTGGCGCACCTGGGCATCCTCGATCACGGCGAGGTGGTGTACCTCGACCGGGTGACCACCACCCGGGTGACCCTGCCCACCCGGGTCGGCGGCCGCGAGCCGGCCTACTGCACCGCGCTCGGCAAGGTCATGCTGGCGTTCGCGGACCCGGCCAGCCAGGCGGCGGCGCTGGCCGGCATGCGGCGGCGCACGGAGTTCACCGTCGTGGACCCGCGGGCGGTGCAGGCCGCGCTGGACAGTGCCCGGCGGGCCGGCGTCGCCTACGACCGCGAGGAAGCCTACGCCGGCCTTGGCTGCGTGGCGTCCCCCGTCCGCCGCGGCGACCGGGTCATCGGGGCGATCTCGGTGACCGGGCCCATCGCCAGGATCCGGGCGCACTCGCTGGTTCACGAGGTGCGCGACACCGCCCTGGCCATCTGGTCCGGCGACGTGGTGCCGCTGCCGCGGCCGCTGGCCAGCGCGCGCTAGCGACGCTGGGCGAGCCCCACCGCGATCTCGATTAGCTGGTCTTCCTGCCCGCCGACGAGGTTGCGCCGGCCGGCCTCGATGAGGATCTCGGCGCCGGACACGCCGTACTTGTTCGCCTGGATTTCCGCGTGCCGCAGGAAGCTGGAGTACACGCCCGCGTAGCCCATGGTCAGCGACAGCCGGTCGAGCGCGGGCGGGTTGCTCTCGAGCACCGGGGCGACGGTCTCCTCCGCGGCGTCGATGATCTTCACGGTGTCGATGCCGGTCTTGATCCCGAGGCGTTCGGTGACGGCGGCGAACGCCTCGACCGGCGTGTTGCCCGCGCCCGCGCCGAAGCGGCGGGTGGAGCCGTCGATCTGCTTGGCGCCCGCCCGGGCGGCGAGCACCGAGTTGGCCACGCCGAGGCCGAGGTTCTCGTGACCGTGGAAGCCGACCTGCGCGTCGTCGCCGAGCTCGGCGACCAGCGCGGCGATCCGGTCGCTGACCCCGTCCATGATCAGCGCGCCCGCCGAGTCCACCACGTAGACGCACTGCGCGCCCGCGTCGGCCATGATCCGCGCCTGCTTCGCCAGGACCTCCGGCGGCTGGCTGTGCGCCATCATCAGGAAGCCGACCGTCTCCAGGCCGATGCCGCGGGCCACCTTGAAGTGCTGGATGGAGATGTCCGCCTCGGTGCAGTGGGTCGCGATCCGGCAGACCGAGGCGCCGTTGTCGGCCGCCTGGCGGATGTCCTCGGTGATGCCGAGGCCCGGCAGCATCAGGAAGGCGATCTTCGCCTGCGTCGCGGCCGCCACGGCGGTCGCGATCAGGTCCTGGTCGGGTACGGCGCTGAAGCCGTAGTTGAACGACGAGCCGCCGAGGCCGTCGCCGTGCGTCACCTCGATGACCGGCACGCCGGCTCCGTCGAGCGCGGCGACGATGGTCCGCACGTTCTGATGCGTGAACTGGTGCCTGATCGCGTGCGACCCGTCGCGCAGCGAGGAGTCGGTGACGCGGACGTCGAGTTCTGCGCTGTATGGCATGAAAGGGTCTCCTGTCGGCGTTCTCAGGCGCGCTCGGCGAGGATCCGCGTGGCGAACCCCTCACCGACCCGGGTGGCGGCGGCCGTCATGATGTCGAGGTTGCCCGAGTACGGCGGCAGGAAGTCCCCGGCCCCCTCCACCTCGATGAACACCGCGACGCGGGCCCACTGTTCGCCGGCCCGTCCGCCGCTCGTCGGCGCGGGGTCGTCGAACTGCGGCTCGGTGCGCAGCCGGTAGCCGGGGACGTAGGCGGAGACGTCGGCCGCGATCTCCTTGACCGAGGCGGCGATGGCGTCGGTGTCGGCGCCAGCCGGGATCGCGCAGAAGATCGTGTCCTGCATCAGCATCGGCGGCTCAGCCGGGTTGAGGATGATGATCGCCTTGCCGCGCCGCGCGCCGCCGATCGTTTCCACCCCGCGGGCGGTGGTCTTGGTGAACTCGTCGATGTTGGCGCGGGTGCCCGGCCCGGCCGACGGGGACGCCACGCTGGCGACGATCTCCGCGTACTCCACCGGGACGACCCGGGAGACCGCGTAGACGATCGGGATCGTCGCCTGCCCGCCGCAGGTGATCAGGCTGACGTTGGGCGCGGAGGTGTGCTGGCCGAGGTTGACCGCGGGGACCACGGCCGGGCCGAGCGCGGCCGGGGTGAGGTCGACCGCCTGGATGCCGAGCGCGGCGTACTTCGGCGCGTTCTCCCGGTGCACGTACGCGGACGTGGCCTCGAAGACCAGGTCGGGCCGCTCGCTGGCGAGCAGCCAGTCCACGCCCTCGGCGGAGGCGGTCAGGCCGTGGTCGGCCGCCCGCTTCAGCCCGGGACTCTCCGGGTCGACGCCGATCATCCAGCGCGGCTCGATGACGTCGGAGCGGAGCAGCTTGTACATGAGGTCGGTGCCGATGTTGCCCGACCCGACGATCGCGGCGGTGGCCTTGGTCACGGTGTCATCCCTGGTGAGTGCCGTCATGCGAAGGGAGTGCGGTCATGCGAACGACGCGGTTACGCTGCCGAGCCCGGCGAACTCGGCCCGGAAGGTCGTGCCCGGCGCCGCGTCGATCGCCCGGGTGCAGGAGCCTGGAATGACGAGGTGCCCGGCCTCCAGCTTCACCCCGAACTCGGCGACCTTGCGGGCCAGCCAGGCGACGCACCGGGTCGGGTTGCCGAGCACGGCGCTGGTGTTGCCGCGGGCGACCTCGGTGCCGTCCGGGTGGGCGGGGTCAGCGCGGTACAGCACCGCGTCGATGTCCGCCAGGTCGACGCCCCGCTCCGCCAGTTCGGCGGGGGTGCGCCGGGCCTCGCCGAGGATGACGCCCGCCGAGGACGCGTTGTCGGCGATGGTGTCCGGCAGCTTGATCTGCCAGTTGGTGATCCGGCTGTCGATCAGCTCCAGGCTCGGGACGATGTACTCGGTGGCGGCGAGGACGTCGTCCTCGGTGCAGCCGGCGCCGGGCAGGGCCGACCCGAGCAGGTAGCCGATCTCGACCTCGATCCTGGGGTAGCAGTAGCGTCCCGCCGGGATCGGCGTGCCCTCGTCCAGCACCATCGAGTCGAGCAGGTGCCCGTAGTCGGGCTCGTCCACGCCCATCATCCGCTGCATCACGGGAGAGGACAGGCCGACCTTGTGACCGCGGACCCGGGCGCCGGCCGCGAGCTTGCGCCGGATGTTGACCAGCTGGATCTCGTAGGCGTCCACCACGTCGATGCCGGGGAACGTCTCGGTCAGCGGGGCAACCGGCGCGAGGTCCCGCTCCGCCGTCCAGAGCAGTTCGGCGGCCGTGGTGCGCTGCGCGCTATCGAGCATCGAAAGTCCGCCTCGTTTGTCGCGGTGTCGGGCGGCCTCAATGTAGCTCCCGTGCCCTGGCCCTGGAATAGGCATTTCCCGCTGAGCGGGACGTCCCGGTGGCTGGAACGCGGCCCTTGCCGGCTCGGCCGCCGTCGTTAGGCTGGCAGGACTTACTATCTGCATGGAGGCGTCCAGTGCCGGAAAGCCCTGTGTCGGCAGGCCCTGTGTCGGAAAGCCCTGTGTCGGCAGGCGCTGTATTGGGGGGCCCTGTGCCGGGGAGCGGAATTCCGAATGACCAATGGGATGAGATCTTCGACGTGGTCGTGGTGGGCAGCGGCGGGGGAGCGCTGACCGCGGCCCTGCTCGCGGCCCGCGGCGGCGCCAGCACCCTGGTCGTCGAGAAGGACGAGTTCTTCGGCGGCACGACCGCGGTGTCCGGCGGCGACATGTGGATACCGAACAACCGCTTCGTCTCCGACCGGGACTCCCGCGCGGACGCCCTGGCCTACATCCGGCGCCTGTCTGACGGCCGCGCCGCCGACCCTGAGCTGCAGGAAGTCTACGTCGATACCGCCCCGGAGATGTTCGAGTACCTGCTCGAGACGACCGGGTACGACTCCGAGCCGCACATTCAGCTCGACGACTACTACTCGGTGATCGGCGACCGCATCCCCGGCGTCCGGCACTTCCCGCGCACCTGCGCGGTCAAGCCCTACCCGGCCGGGGCCGAGCTCGGCGAGGAGCTCGCCCGCAAGATCGCCTCCGGCCCGTGGATCCCGCCGCAGGAGGTCAGCTTCCCCGAGCAGCGGCGCGGCGCGGTGGGCGCCGAGGAACTGGCCGTGCGCCAGCGCGAGGTCTGGCGGGCCAAGGGCGGCGGGCTGATCGCCCCGCTGCTGAAGGGCGTGATCGAGGCCGGCGGCGAGGTGCGCGCGTCCACCCCCGCGGTCGAGCTGGTCACCGACGGCGCCGGCGCGGTGGTCGGCGTCGTCGTCGAAGGGCCGGCCAGCGGCGGCCGGCCCGGTGCGCGCCGCATCGGGGCCCGCCGCGGCGTCGTGCTGGCCTGCGGCGGCTTCGACGACAACCCCGAGATGGTCAAGGCGTTCATCGGGTACGAGGTCAGGCCGGTGAGCCCGGCGCCGAACACCGGGGACGGGCACCGGATGGCGATGGCGGTCGGGGCCAAGCTCGGCTCGATGAACACGTTCTTCGGCTACGGCGTCATCTACGAGCCGTGGGAGAAGGGCCGCGACGGCAAGCCGGTGCCGCAGATGATGATGGGCCTCGGGGCCGGCTCGATCATCGTCAACTCCCACGGCCACCGCTTCATGCACGGCGGTTACACGTACAACGACTTCCCGCACCCCTTCGGCTTTTTCGACCAGCGCAACCCCGGCTTCACCAACCAGCCCCCGGGGTGGGTCATCTTCGGCAACGACATCGTCGAGCAGGGCGTCATCGGCTCCAAGCCGGGCGTCGCGATGAGCCTGACCGGCCCCAATGGCGAGGAAGCGCCCGACTGGCTCAAGCTCGCGGGCTCGGTCCGCGAGCTGGCGGAGCAGATCGGGATCGACCCGGACGTGCTCGAGGCGACCGTCGAGCGGTACAACGCCTACGCTGAGAAGGGTGAGGATCCCGACTGGGGCGACCCCGGGCAGACGCACGTGCTGACCGGCCCGGACACCGTGAACCGCAAGCCGGTCACCGGCCCGGTCTTCGGCGCCATCCAGCAGTGGCCCGGCACCCTCGGCACCAACGGCGGCCTCCGGGTGGACAGGCATGCCCGGGTGCTGGGCTACCGGACCCCGGTCATCGAGGGGCTCTACGCGGCGGGCAACACCGCCGCCTCGGTGCTCGGCGCGATCTACGGCGGCGGCGGCAGCTGCATCGGCCCCAGCGTCACCTTCGGCTATATCGCCGGCCGCCACCTGGCCGGCCAGCCGTCGCGGGACATCGGAACGGTGCCGACGGCGCAGCCAGGGGCATCGGGTCAGGGCGCACCGGGCGAGGAGCAGGGCCGGTGACCGGGGAGCTGTCGTTCGAGGAGACCAGCCGCTATCTCGACACGCCCAAGGGCAAGCTGCACTACCACGTCGCGGGTGACGGCCCGCCGCTGCTGCTGCTGCACGGATCGGGGCCCGGCGTCAGCGGCTGGGCGAACTTCCGCGGCAACCTGCCGGTCTTCGCCCGGGAGTACACCACCTACGTGCTCGACTTCCCCGGGTTCGGCAGGAGCTACTCGCCCGACGCCAACCCGCTGGCGGTCGGGCCGGCCGGGGTGCTCGACTTCCTCGACGGGATGGGGCTCGGGCCGCTGCCGGTCATCGGCAACTCGATGGGCGGCAACGTCGCCGCCCGGATCGCGGCCGAGCACCCGGACCGGGTCAGCCGGCTGATGTGCATCGGCGGCGTGGGGCTGTCGCTGCTCAGCCCGTCGCCGCCGGAGGGCATCAAGCTGCTGGTGGAGTTCGTGGAGAACCCCACCAGGGAGCGGCTGGTCCAGTGGATGGAGTCGATGGTCTACGACACCGCCATCCTCACCGAGGAGTTCGTGCGGCTGCGCTGGGAGGCGGCGACCGACCCGGACGCGCCGTCCGACATCAAGAAGCTGTACAACCGGGCGATGCTCGAGGCCATGCGCAAGGGCCGTGCGTTCGGCGCCGCCGACAGCGTCGCCATGCTGACCAAGATCAAGGCCCCGACGCTGGTCATGTTCGGCCGCGACGACCGGGTGACGCCCATGGACGGCTCGCTGGCCGCCATGCGGCTGATCCCCAAGTGCGAACTGCACGTCTTCTACGACTGCGGGCACTGGGCGATGATCGAGCGCAAGGCCGAGTTCGAGAGCACCGTGCTCGCCTTCCTGGCCCGCGACTAACGAGGGTTATTCAACGTCCGCCTGATACTGGATCGTTAGGAGTAGCCGGCGCCTCCTAACGATCCACTATCACCAGAAGGAGGCCGCCTCGCCGCCGCCTCGCCGCCGCCTCGCCCCGATCAGGTGAAGCCACGGACCGTTCGGCAGGACGAGATCTTCTCTGCCGAACGGTCCGTTGCTTGACGCCCCAGGCCCGCGCCTCGCCCCCGGGCGCTGGATGGCGTCCGCCGATTGTCAGACCCCGGTGATAACGTGCAAGCCCCGGAAGCCCCCGGGTGGGCGGGGGTTTGGGATGGTAAATTTACCGGTTGGATTTCTGATGCCGGACTAACGGCGTACCCAGCCGAAGTCGTACCAGACGGTCTTCAGGCTGGTGACCGGCGTGCCCCAGGTCTCGATGTAGGTGACGCCCTCGGGTCCCGCGGTCATCGTGTACGGGGTGCCCGCCCGGCTGGTGAAGAAGCACCCCGGCTTCACGATCACGTGCTCGCCGTCGGCCGGGTCGCCGAACTGGATCCGGTACTCGCCCTTGAAGACGATGATCGTCTCGTCGATGTTGTGCAGGTGGCGCGGGACGGTGAAGTTCGGCACCACCTTCAGCGGGTTGCGGTAGAAGGTCAGGAACTGAATCGGCTTGGTGCTGACCCACATGTTCTGCGCGAACGTCGCGTCGAAGTCCACCGGCGCGTCCTTCAGCAGGCCGCCGTCCTCCCAGTAGTAGGTCGGGCTGTCCTGCTGGCCCGCCAGCGACATGGGGACCCAGCCGGTGTCGGTTAGCAGGCTGTCTACAGAAAATGGCATAGCGTCAAATATAGAAGCCGCGACCTTTTCTGTCACTATCGCCGTTCTATTATTCGGGACGCGGATTTGCAGGTCAGGACCCGTCCCGTCTAGTGGAACGTACCTATTGACCAGCGCCGCGGACGGGACAACGATGGGCACCGTGCCTATTTCCTTTTTCGATCTCCTGGCCGACGAAGGCTGGGAGCCGCTCGACTTCTTTCAGGGCGACCCGACGTTCTATTGGAATGACGGCGGATTTATCGCGAATGCGCCGGTCGACATCGCCGCCACCCTGGACGGCGCGATGTGGCGGTCGACCAACGTCGAGCCCGCCTTCCGCTGGCAGGGACGGCGCATCCGCGCGGACTTCACCGTGCCGAAGCGGCACGTGAACCACCCGCAGCTCATGATCGTCGTCGGCGGGGAGCTCACCGTCGAGTACGGCGCCAACGCCGAGGAGACCAGGAAACTCGGCCCGGGTGAGTTCTGGACCGGCGACGCCGGGGTGCCGTTCACGATCACCGCGGGTCCCGCGGGCGTGACCTACCTCGAGTGCTGGGACCTGCAGCCGCTTGGCCTGATCGAGACCACCTGGCACGACGACGGCCACTGGAAGCGCCGCGAGTCCGGGTCCAAGAAGTTCCCCCAGCCCTAGAACCGCCAGTCGCTAGGAGAGTCACCAGTGCCCATTCTTTCGCTCGGCTACCTCCGGCTGGAGTCGACCGACCTCGATGCGTGGCGGACGTTCGCCGGGGACTTTCTCGGGCTGATGCCGGCGCACGCCGAGGAAGACACCGCGCTGCGGTACCGGATGGACGACTACCCGCCCCGCCTCGTGATCTCGCCCGGCGCGGAGAGCCGGGCGGCCGCCATCGGCTTCGAGGTCCTGCACGAGCGGGACATGAGGCAGGTGGCGGCCGCGGTCGAGAACGCGGGCATCAAGGTGAGCGAGGGGTCCGACGAAGAGGCCGACGAGCGGCGGGTCACCGGCTTCGTGCGGTTCGACGACCCGGGCGGCAACCCGGTCGAACTGTTCTACGGCCCGGTCCTGGACCACAAGCCCGTCCGGACGCCCCACCTGGTGAGCAGGTTCGTGACCGGCGACCTGGGCATGGGGCACGTCATCGTCACCGGCGAGGACGGCCGGGCGCTCAAGGAGTTCTACACCGAGGTGCTCGGCTTCTACGAGCGCAACACGATGGGCCCCCGGGACCGCACGGTCTGGTTCATGAGCTCCAACGACCGGCACCACACCCTCGGCGTCACCTCGGCGCCCGGACGCGGCCGGCTGATCCACCTGATGGTGGAGACGGAGTCCTTCGACGACGTGGGGCTGGCGCTCGACCGGCGGGAGCGGTACGGCATCCCGCTGATGAACAGCCTCGGCAAGCACACCAACGACGAGATGACGTCGTTCTACGTCTACTCGCCGGAGCGGTACGCGATCGAGTTCGGCTGGGGCGGCCTGAAGGTGGACGGACAGCAGCCGGTCTACAAGATCACGGCCGGGCAGCACTGGGGGCACAAGTTCTTCCCCCCGCCCGCGTCTCCCGGCACACCCGGTGCCCCGACCCCGCCCGCTCAGTGACCCGGAGGCTGCCATGACTGACCTCAGCGGCCTCGCCCTGCCGGCCCTGGACTGGGGCGAGGTGTTCCACGTCGGCATCCGGGTCGCGGACCTGGGGGCGGCGCAGCGGGAGCTGACCGAGGCGATCGGGGTGGGCTGGACCACGCCAGCGACGATCCCGATGAAGGCCTGGGCCCCCGGCCAGGGCTCCGTCAGCTACGACCTGACGATCTCGTTCTCGAAGGAAGGCCCGGTGCACATCGAGCTGCTGTACGGCTCGCCGGGCAGCTACTACGACGTGCGCGACGGCGGCGCCGGGCTGCACCATATCGGCGTCTGGGTCGACGACGTCACCAAGGTCAACCAGGACCTGGTCAGCCAGGGGTATACCGTCGAACTGGCGGGCGCCTCACCGGAGGAAGGCTACGGCGCCTTCACCTACGTGCGCTCTCCCGGCGGGGTCCTGTTCGAGCCGGAGTCCGGCCTGCACGGGTCCAAGGAACGATTCGAGCGGTGGTATGCCGGTGGAAGCCTCTTCTAGCGCCTTCCGTGAGGCGATGGCGTCGTTCCCCAGCGGGGCGACGATCGTCACCACCAGCGACGCCGACGGCCGCTGGTGGGGCTTCACGGCGAGCTCGTTCTGCTCGGTGTCGATGGATCCGCCGCTGGTGCTGACCTGCCTGGCCAGCACCGCCCAGTGTTTCCCCGCGTTCGCCGCGGCGGCGCGGTGGAACATCCACGTGCTGCAGCACCAGCACGCCGACCTGGCGATTCGCTTCGCCACCCGGGGCGCGGCCAAGTTCGACGGCGCGGGCTTCCAGCCCGACGCGGACGGGCTGCCGTTCCTCTCCGGCGTCAGCATCTCGCTGCGCTGCACCACCTATTCCAAGGTGGACGGCGGCGACCACATGGTGCTGATCGGCCAGGTGGAGGAGGTGGGCCTGGGCGAGGAGATGCCGTTCGTCTACTTCCGCCGCAAGTTCCACGCGCTGCCGGCCGGCGACGACAAGGCCGCGCCCGCCCCGGCGGCCACCCGCCCGCAGCCCCCCGTCGTGATCGAGCTCGACCTGGGCTGGATGTAGCCTGGTGCGGGCCGGCCGGGTGGTTCGCCTCAGCGGTAGGTGATCTCCGGCGGGCTCAGGTGGCTGTGGTCGTTGAACGCCACCAGCGAGATCCCCCGCCGGCCGCTGACCAGCGTCGTGACCCCGGTGTTCACGCACACCCGGTTGAGCCTTA
>DAHWEX010000008.1 GCA_027326205.1 Actinomycetota bacterium | reverse complement strand
GACGGTGAAGGTCGTCGGCTCGGTCGGCGTATGCCAAGGCGGCGCGCGCGAGCAGAGACTGCGTCAAGCGCTCCGCGATCTCCCGGTCCGCGTAGAGCGTGCCAATGGCGTCAGTCAGGTCGGACCAGTAGCGGTCGAGTCTCAGATGGAAGCTCATCCGCCGGTCGGCGCTCAACCGCGCTGGATCAAGGCTGGCGGTGGCGGAGTCGTGTGCCTGTGCAGGAGCGCTCATGGAGTCACATTCTGGCGGCCCGGTCAGCAGCGGGTCAGCCGGATAAGGGTCGCGGTTTCCGGTGGCCGTCGCGGGATCCAGAATCCGCGGCGCCGCAACGCCGTGCCGGTCATCGCCTGGCCGTCGGTCGGGCCCTTGCCCGGCAGCGGCGCGGACATGCTGACCGACTTCTCCTTGACCGGCCCCTCCCAGGTCAGGGCGTACCGGGCGGCCGGATCGAGTCCAGGGACCCGGACCTGCACGCCGCGGTTGTGCTCGCTTTCGTCGAGGGCCACGTGCGCGACGAGCGCCTGTGCGCGGTCGGACGCGACGATGCCGTGGAGCAGAACCGAAGGGTCCGTGGACACCGGCCGCACAAGCCGCCCCGAGTGCAGGAACTCGCGCAGCCGCCGGTAGCGGGCGACCCAGTCGGCCAGGCGATCGAGCTCCTCGCCGGTGGCCTGGGTCAGGTCCCATTCGATGCCGAAGGACCCGAAGAGGGCCGTAGCACAGCGGAAGTCGAGGTCCAGGGTTCGTCCGGTGGTGTGCGACGTGGGAGAGGAGACATGGGCTCCGAGGTACTCGGGCGCGACGAGTTGCGCCGACCACCGCTGGATGGTCTGGCGGGCAAGAGCGTCGGTCATGTCTGAGGTCCACACGCGCTGTACCCGTTCGAGTACCCCGTAGTCGATGCGTCCGCCGCCGGAAGCGCACGACTCCCAGGCAACGGCCGGGAACCGGTTCCGGAGCGCGTCCAGGAGCCGGTAAAACGCCTGAGTCTGCTCGTGAATAGCTGGTACCCCGTCATTGGCGAGGCTGCCGGCCTCGAGCAAGTCGCGGTTGTGGTCCCACTTGACGAAGTCGATCGGGTGGGCTTCGAGGATGGCCGTCATCCGCTCGTAGAGAAAGCTCCAGACCTCGGGTCGGGTCAGGTCAAGCGCCTGCTGATTCCGGTGCGGCTCCGGCGCGCGGTGCGGGCCGGCCGCGAGGAGCCAGCGGGGATGCTCGCGCAGGAGGTCGGAGTCGGGATTTGCCATCTCAGGCTCGAACCAGATTCCGAATCCCATGCCGAGCCCGTGGACATGATCGATCAGGGGCATGAGCCCGTCGGGCCACACGCTTTCGTCGATCCACCAGTCGCCGAGGCCGGCGGTATCGTCGCGCCGGTTGCGGAACCAGCCGTCGTCGAGCACGAACAGCTCCACGCCGACGCGCGCGGCCCGGTCGGCGATCGCCTGCAGGCGGGCGAGGTCGTGGTCGAAGTAGACCGCCTCCCAGACGTTAAAGACCACCGGCTGGATGGCGGGGTGGGCCGGCAGGGAACGCTGCCACTCGTGCCAGGAGGCCGCGATGTCGTCCAGCCCGTGCTCACCGGTCGCGAAGAACACCCACGGCGTGGTGTAACTGTCGCCGGGGCCGAGCACCACCTCGCCGGGGAGCAGCAGTTCCCCGCCGCCGACCGTGGTCCCCGTCGAGGAGTCACGTTCGATGCGCAGGACGGTGTTGCCGCTCCACGCCACATGCACCGCGACAACCTCACCCGCCGTGGTGTCAAACCCCGGCGTTCCGACGACGATCATGCCGGAGCCTTCGAGGCCGGGTCGCCCGCCGCGGCCCTCGCGGAGCCACAGGCCGTCGGTTACGGGCCGCCGCTGGGGCGTGCGTTCCCGCTCGTGCCGGCCGGTGAAGTCGAGCGACTCGGTGAGGTGGTCCGCGACCGGCAGCACCAGCTCGAGGGCGTCGACCACGTAGGCGGTGGCGCCGCGGTTGGTCAGGGACCACCGCCCGCGCAGCGAGCCTCCGGGCAGCGCCTCGAGTTCGAGTTCGATGCCGAGCTGCGCGTCGGCGTCGGTCGCGGTCAGGTGCAGCCGGTCGTCCTCGACGAGGAGGGTGTCGGTGACGAACCGGGTCGACCAGGCGCGCCCGGCCGCTCCGTCAGGCCCGAGGCGGTGCCCGCGCAGGTGCGGCCGGGTGTAACGGACGTGACCGTGCTCGCCGAGTAGCGGCATGTGACGTACCTGCCCCGGAGCGGCGGCCATGGCGTCCTGCGGTATCCCGGCAGGCAGGTGCCCCAGCCATGTCACCCGGGGCAGCCCCGACTGCGACAACTCCAGATCGAGGCCGGTACCCGCGGGTTGAGCCGTCTTTCGTGTTGGGAACAGCATCGCTCCGTTCTCCGGTGAAGGGGGCGTACGCGGGCCCCCGCGGCCGCGGACCGGCCGTGGCCGGTCCGTCGGCAGCGCCGCGCCGCCCGTGCCTCAGCCCTTGACGGCCCCGGCGGTCAGCCCGCGAATGAAGAACCGCTGCAGCGCGAAGAACACGATCACGGGCAGGAGCATGGTGATGAACCCGCCCGCGGTCACGAGCTCCCAGCCCTTGCCGAACTGGCCCTGGAGCCCGGTGAGCGCGACGGTCACCGGCTCGTTGTTGCCGGGCCCGATGAAGACCAGCGCGACCAGCAGATCGTTCCACACCCAGAGGAACTGGAAGATCGCGAACGATGCCAGGGCCGGAACCGACATGGGCAGCACCAGCCGGTAGAAGGTCATGTAGTGGCTGGCCCCGTCCATCTTGGCGGACTCGATCACCGTCTTGGGCAGGGTCGACATGTAGTTGCGCAGGATGTAGACGGCCAGCGACATGCCGAACCCGATGTGGGCCAGCCACGCCGCCGGGAAGGATCCGTTCAGCCCCACGTCCCGGTAGAGCTTCAGGATCGGGATGAAGGCCACGTAGTTCGGCACGACCAGCATGGCGACGATCGTCAGGAACAGGAACTCCCGCCCCTTGAACTCGATGAACGTGAACGCGTAGGCCGCGAAGCTGGCGATCAGGATCGGGATGAACGTGGCCGGCAAGGTGATGGCGAGGCTGTTGATGAAAGCCGTCCCCATATGCTGGGTACCGCCCAGCGCCGAACTGTAGTTCTGCAGGGTCAGGCTGCTCAGCGTCGAGGGATGCACGATGACGCTCCACCACCCCGTGTTCGCGGCATCGGAGGTGGTCCGGAACGAGGTGACCAGGGCGCCGATCAGCGGGATCAGCCACAGCACGCAGATGACGAGCAGGACGATCCTGGTGAACCAGCCGGCCTTGGCCGGGTTGGGGTCGAAGTGGGTCGCCGGCTTGCGAGCCTTCCGGGCCGGGGACGCCGCGGCCGGGGCGGTGACGGTGTCGGTCATGCGGCCTCCTCGGCCCGGAAGTGCCTCACCTGGTACCACATGATCGGGATCAAGGCCGCCATCATGATGACGACGATGGCCGACGCGGCGCCGTAGTTGAAGAAGGTGCTGATCTGGGTCCAGAACTGGTTGCCGAGCACGTCGGTGTTGAAGTTCCCGTCGGTCGTGACGTAGACGACGTCGAAGACCTTCAGCACGCCGATGGTCACCGTGACGAAGACGGTGATGATGGTGCCGCGGATCTGCGGGATGACGACCCGGGCGAAGATCTGCCGCTCGCTCGCCCCGTCCATCCGGGCCGCCTCGAGCGTGTCAGTCGGGACCCCCTTGACCGCGGCCGACAGCAGCACCATGGAAAAGCCGACCTGGCCCCAGATCAGGATCACCATCAGCAGCACGCTGTTGAGGTGGAAGGTGCTCGTGTTCAGCCAGGCCACCGGGCCCTGGTGGAAGATGCTGCGAATGCCGTTCAGCAGGCCGATCTGGGTCGAGCCCGCGGGCTCGGAGTCGTAGATGAAATGCCAGATGACCGCCGACCCGACCAGGGCCACCGCCATCGGCAGGAAGATGATCGTCTTGGCGGTCTTCTCGCCCTGGGGGCTGAGCCGGTCGGCGAGCGTGGCGACCAGCAGGCCCAGGATCACGCACACGGCCGGGACGATCAAGATCCACAGCAGCGTGTTGAACAGCGTCCCCTTGACGAAGCTAGACGACTCGAACAGCGACCGGTAGTTGGCGAAACCAACCCAGTTGCGCGAGAAGTTGTCCTTGAAGCTGTTGATGAACGTCAGGACCGTCGGGTAGATGAGGTACACCACGATGGCGAGGAACGCGGGAAGGATGAGTAGATAGGGCTTGATCCTGTCTTCCCAGCCGCCCGGAAGGCGCTCGGCGATCAAGTTGAGGATGTAATAGAGCAACAACGCGGCGCCGATACCGGCGGCCACGGTGACCAGCGCGATGAGCGCCTTCACGAGCACGGGTGGACTCCCTTCAGTCCCGGGGATGCGGCGACGGCGCCTGAGCGGCGAGACCAGGGGCGCGGGGCGCCGCGCCCCTGGTCTCAGCCGACCCGGTCCCTCGCTACGAGCTAGACGCCGGCCAGGTCTGGTCGATGTCCGCCAGGGCGGTGTTCAGGCTTTCCTGGTTACCGATCCAGGCGACCATCTGGGTCCAGAACGACCCCGCGCCGACCTGGGCCGGCATCGCGTCGGACCCGTCGAACAGGAAGTGGTCCGCGTGGGTCATCAGGCCGGCGACCGTTCGGGTTGTGTTGTTCGGGTAGAGCGACGCGTCGAAGTTCTTGAACGGCGAGATGAACGAGCTGCTCGGGGCCGCGTCGTCGCCGATCTGCGGCTGGGACAGCAGCTTGACCACGGCCTCCGTGTTCGCGTTGGTGTTGAGCA
>DAHWEX010000823.1 GCA_027326205.1 Actinomycetota bacterium | reverse complement strand
CGCCATGGCGGACCTGGACGCGGTCCCGTCCGACCTGCACGGCACCGCCGATTACCGGAGGAAGGTGGGCGCGGTCATGGTGGCCCGCGCCTGGGACAGGGCCGTCAAGGAGGCTTCCAGTGGCTGACGTCGCCGTCGTGGTCACCGTCAACGGGCAGCGCCGCAGCGCGGTCGTCGAGCCCCGGCTGACCCTGGCCGACTTCCTGCGCGAGCGCTGCCAGCTCACCGGCACCCACCTGGGCTGCGAGCACGGGGCCTGCGGCGCGTGCACCGTGCTGCTCGACGGGCAGGCGGTGCGCGGCTGCCTCGTCTTCGCCGTGCAGGCGGACGGCGCTTCGGTCACGACCGTGGAAGGCATCGCCGGGCCTGACGGCGCGCTGTCCACCGTCCAGCAGGCGTTCCGTGAGCACCACGGGCTGCAGTGCGGGTTCTGCACCCCCGGCTTCGTCACCTCGGTGACCGCGTTCCTGCGCGACAATCCGAGCCCCACCGACCAGGAAATCCGCGACGGGCTGTCCGGCAACCTGTGCCGCTGCACCGGCTACCAGGGCATCCTGGCCGCCGTCCGCGCGGCCGCCGCAACCATTAACCAGGAAACGAGGTAACAAGGCATGCCAGGAAGAGTCGAGGGCAGGGTCGCCTTCATCACCGGGGCCGGCCGCGGCCAGGGCCGCAGCCACGCGGTGAAGCTGGCCGCCGAGGGCGCCGACATCATCGCGATCGACATCTGCCAGGACGTCGAGGGCGCCCTGTCGATGGCCACGGCCGACGACCTCGCCGAGACGGTCAAGCTGGTGGAGGCGCAGGACCGGCGGATCATCGCGACCCAGACGGACGTGCGCGACCTCGACGCGGTCAAGGCGGCGGTGGACGCCGGCGTCGCCGAGCTCGGCCGGCTGGACATCGTGGTGGCTAACGCGGGCATCGCGAGCATCGGCGGCACGGTGCAGGACATGAGCGTGGACAACTGGCACAACACCATCGACATCAACCTGACCGGCCCGTGGAACTCCGCCCGGGCGGCCATCCCGCACCTGATCGCGGGCGGTCGCGGCGGCGCGATCGTGCTCACCAGCTCCGTCGGCGGCGCGAAAGCGATGCCGGGGATGAGCCACTACATCGCGGCCAAGCACGGCGTCATCGGGCTGATGCGGACGCTCGCGGTGGAACTCGGCCCGCACCACATCCGGGTCAACTCGGTCTTGCCGACCAACGTGAACACCCCGATGTTCATGAACGAGGGCGCGTTCAAGATGTTCCGTCCCGACCTGGAGCACCCGACCGCGGCCGACGCCGAGCCGGTCATCGCACAGTTCATGCACGTGCTGCCGCATGGCTGGGTCGAGCCGGAGGACATCAGCAACGCGATCCTCTTCCTGGTCTCCGACGAGTCCCGCTACATCACCGGAGTGCCCCTCCCCGTCGACCTGGGCGCCCTGCTCAAATGACGTGCTTCTCCGGCGTTTGACTTGTCCGCCCGTCCGGCGGCCAGCACCGCCGACCCCGGAGCTCGGCCGGGGTCCGGGGTTAACCGCCGGATGGCGCCGGGGGCCCTGAGGCCGAGGTTGGCGTTCCAGATCGCGGCCGCCGTGTCGCGCACGGCCTCGGTCGCCACGCTCCACCGCATCCGGCCCGCCGGCCCGGTGACGGAGACCGCGCCGATCGGCTGACCGGAGCTGCGGATCGGCGCGGCGACGCACACGAGCTCCTCGTAGGCCTCGCCGCGGTCGAAGGCCACCCCGGCCAGGCGAACGCGCTTGAGTTCCGTCCGCAGCGCAGCCGGGTCGGTGATCGTCATGGCCGTCTTGCGCGGCATTGGAGCCGAGATCACCGTGTGGATGACGTCGTCGTCGTAGGCAGCCATCGCCTTGCCGAGCGCGGTGCAGTAGGCGGGCTTGCGGCCGCCGCGCCTGGTCGGCAGCCGGACCGGGCCGACCACGATCCGCTCCAGGTAGACCACCTCGGCGTGGTCGAGGATGGCGAGCTGGGCCGCCAGCCCGGTGCGCGAGGCGAGCGCCTGCAGGTGCGGGAACGCGGCCTCGTGGAGCCGGTTGCCGGCCACCGCGAGGGTACCGAGCTCGAACATCCGCAGGCCTACGCGGTAGCCGCCGTGCTCGCGCTCCAGCCACCCGACCTGGCACAGCTGGTCGACCAGGCGGTGCAGGGTCGACTTCGGCAGCCGGGTGCGCTTGTTCAGGTCGGCCAGGCTCAGCACCTGCTGGCCGCCGTTGAACGCCTCCATGATGCAGGCGCTGCGGCCAAGGACCGTGTGCTCCGGGGTGCGGCGGCCGCCGCTCTCGTCGTGTACCCGCCCCATCGCGGGCACCCGGGGCCCGTTCCCCTCGACGATCGATGTTACTGACACGGCCTAACCCCCCTCGCTGAAAATTAGGTTAATCAGTATTCTATTAATAATCAACGGCCCGGGACAGGCTGTCAAGGGGAACGGGCAACGGGACGGGAACGCGCGGATTCCGCTGGGCGGGACGGCGGAAGTTCCACGCTAGCGCCGCGGCCACAAGCACGACATCTCCCGGCAAGCCGGGCACATGGGGCTATCCCCGGTTGCGACCGGACGCCTAACTCGCTGGCACCGCGGCTAGCGGGCGGCCAGGTAGCCGAGGAACGAGGCCGCGACGGCGGCGTCGAAGCACTCGACGCGCACGCCGTGCAGCGCCGCGGGCGGGGTAAGGGCGACCAGCGGGGAGCCGTCCGCGCCGGGGGCGATCAGGTCCACGCCGTCGCCGAACAGGGAACAGCGGGCGGCCACGCCCGGGTCGGCCAGGCCGAGGTGGTGGAAGCCCTCGGGCTGGTCCGCCGACCAGCTCCCGGTGCCGGTCATCTCGACCAGTTCCAGGTAGGGCGGGCCGGCCAGCGAGTAGCAGAACCGGCTGGTCTCGCCGGTCGCGATCCGCTGGCTGTGCACCGGCTCGAATTCGACCCCGAGTTTGGCGGTGAAGTCGGCGCGAGCCGCCTCGACGTCCTTGACCAGGATCCCGATGTGAAAGTAGGGCGCGTCCACGTGAAACATGCTCCCGTTCGGTGGGCTAGAAGGGTAACCGGGGCAGGCGGGCGGCGGCCGCCCGTTTCCGGCCGGCCGGTCCGGGTCAGGTGATCGCGCCGGCGATCTTCAGCTCCACCAGCCGCTCGTCGGTGAGCCCGAGCTCGCGCAGCACCTCGTCGGTGTGCTCGGCGAACAGCGGGCCGCGGGTCAGCGTGGCCGGGGTCTCGTCGAACTGGACCGGGTTGGCGATCAGCTCGCGGCTGATGCCGTCGGCGTCGTCGAAGCTGGCGATCATGCCGTTGGCCCGCAGCGACACGTCGTTGGCGACGCCCCAGGAGTCCTGCACGGTGGCCCACTGGCCCTCGACGCCGGCCAGGATGCCCAGCCACTCGTCGAAGGTCCTCTCGGCGACGATGCCCGCTACGACCTCGCCGGCGGCCGGGGCGTTGGCCATCAGCTTTTCCACGGTGTCGAACCGCTCGTCGGCGATGAGCTCCGGGTGACCGCTCGCCGCGACGAACTCGGCCCAGTAGCGGCCGGGCTGCAGCATCGAGAACAGGATCCACCGGTCGTCCGACGTCCGGTACGGGCCGATCAGCGGATTGCGGGCCGAGCCGTGGCGCGGCACCGGGGGCCGCGGCGGCACTCCCCCGGCCTGCAGGGCCAGGTTCGCGGTGAACTGGGTCGCCCAGGCGCCGACGCCGAGCAGCGACACGTCGATCACGGACGTCTCGCCGGTGGTGGCGCGGGCGTAGAGCGCGGCGGCGATGCCGCCCGCGATGGTCATCCCGCCGATGTTGTCGCCGTAGCCGCCGGCCGGCATCGGGGACAGCCGGTCCGCGCCGGCCGGGGTCGCGCCGGCCCCGCTGCCGCCCCGCGCCCAGAAGGCGGTCATGTCGTAGCCCCCCTTGTTCGCCTCGGGGCCGCGGGCGCCGAAGCCGGAGCCGCGCACGTACACGATGTCCGGGTTGACCTTGCGGATGTCCTCCACGTCGATGCGCAGCTTGGCCCGCGCCCCGGGGAGGAAGTTGGTGAGGAAGACGTCGCTGCGCTTGATCAGCTCGTCGAGCAGCGCCCTGGCCTCCGGCACCTCCAGGGCGAGGCCGACGCTGCGCTTGCCCCGGTTGGGTCCCTCGAAGATCGGGGAGAAGCGGCTGCCCTTCATGATCGCGTCCACGCCGAGCACGGTGGTCAGGCCGCGCTGCCCGTCGCCCCGCTCGGCGTGCTCGACCTTGATCACCTCGGCGCCCCAGTCCGCCAGGATCGCGCCCGCCGCGGGCACGAACGTGAACTGGGCCACCTCGAGGACGCGCACACCGCGCATCGGCTGCAGCATCAGCAGTCCTTTCGTTACCTTCAGAAATTTTCCGAACGGGCCGTTGCTTCGCGCCCGCCGACCGCGCCGCGGATAAACTGAGTCTTCCGGCGCTCCCCGCCGGGAAGCCGGAAACGCGGTCAGGCTCCGTTTTGAAGACGCAGGCCAGCGCGTTTTCGAAGATCGTTTGTCGGACCTAAACCATAGGCTGGTGTGGCCCCCGGGCGGGTGGGGACTGACACGAAGCCATGACCGGTGTTGCTGGGCCGGGACATCACGGGCGCCGCAAGAGCAGGGCGCCGCCGGGTGCGCCGCCGCCGGTCGTCACCACGGCGGTGCGGGCGTCCGGGACCTGGCGGCCCGCGGCCTCGCCGCGCAGTTGCAGCATCGCCTCGCGGACGTGCCCGAAGCCGTGCAGGCGGCCGGCCGACAGCTGCCCGCCGTGCGGGTTCAGCGGCAGGCGGCCGCCGAGGGCGATGCCGCGGCCCTCGTCGATGAAGTCACGGGCGCCGCCCGGTTCGCAGAACCCGAGCGACTCCAGCCAGGAGACCGCGTTGAAGGTGAACCCGTCGTACAGCAGCGCCAGGTCGACGTCGCCAGGGCGCAGGTCGGTCCGGGTCCACAGGTGCCGGGCGGGCCCCTTGGTCTGCGGCTCGTGCGACAGCGTGTCCTGGTCCCAGCTCAGCCGTTCCAGGATCTGGGTGCCGACCGCCTCGACCAGCACCGGCGGGCGCGGGCGGTCGGCGGCGGTCTCGGCCGCCGAGACGACCACCGCGACGGCGCCGTCGACCGGCACGTCGCAGTCGTAGAGGCCGAACGGCGTGGTCACCAGGCGGGCGGCGAAGTAGTCGTCGAGGGTGAACGGCTCGCGGTAGACCGCTTCGGGATTGCGGGCGGCGTTGGCGCGGGCGTTGACCGCGATCGCGCCGAGCATGGCGCGGTCGCCGCCGTAGCGGTGAAAGTAGTGCGAGGCCTGCACCGCGATCCAGTTCGCGGCCGAGACCGCGCCGAACGGCGCCAGGAACTCGGTCATCCCGGTCGCCCGAGCGGGCGGCTGCGCCCACCGGCCCTCCCGGACCAGGGCAGCGAACGACGACTCCCAGACGGTGCGGAAGCACAGCACGTGGCGGCACAGCCCGGAGGCGACCGCGAGCATGGCCGCGACGATCGCGCCGCTCTGCCCCGGCGTGTCGGCCGCGCCGTTGATCCAGGTCGGCTTGAGCTGCAGCGCCTCGGCCAGCGGGCCGATGCCGCCCTCGGAGAAGCCGGGCGAGCCCACCCGGCTCGGGTAGGTGGACAGCCCGTCGATGTCGTCGAGGGTGAGCCCCGCGTCGGCGACCGCGGCGAGGCACGCGTCGGTGGTCAGCCGCAGGGGGTCGACCATGAGCCGGCGGCCGACGGCCGACTGGCCGACCCCGGTCAGCACGACCCGTTCCTCGAACTTGACGGCCGACACCCGGGGACGAGCGGCACCGACATCGCGGACCGCGGGGACCGGAAGAGTGCGCCCGGTCCGGTCCGGATCGGGCTCGAAGAGCGGGACGTAGACGTCGCCGGCCTTCTCGAACAGCACCCGGACGGCCATCCCGACGTGCACGTCCGCCGCCGGGACGCCGACGATGTTCGTGGTGAGGCGCACCCCGTCGTCTTCTTCCAGCGCCACCACGGCGATGACGTAGGGCGGCGGGAAGTCCGCCAGCCACTGCTGGTGGTTGACGGTGAAGCCGGCCACCACGCCCCGGCCGGAGACCGGGGCCATCGTCAGGCGGCCGCCGCGGCAGGAGCGGCAGCGGGGCAACGGCGGATGGGTGTAGGCGCCGCAGTCCGCACAGCGCGCGATGCGCAGCACCCCCTCGCTGCCCGCCGCCCAGAACTCGGCGCTGGCGAGCGTGGGCTGGGGCAGTGTTCGCTGGAGAGGGGGGCGAACCGGGGCCGTCGCTTCCGCCGGTACTTCCTTAGCCGCGGGGGAAGTTGAGGACTTCACGGGCATTGAGCTCGACGATACGGTGGGCTTCGTCGTCGGGCACTTCGGCCAGCGACGCGGCTATTCCCTTGCGGCTGTTGGGCCAGTTGCTGTCCGAGTGCGGGTAGTCGATCTCGACGCAGATGCGGTCGATGCCGATCTCGTGGCGGTTCTTGATGCCGAACTCATCCTCGATGTAGCAGCCCCAGAAGTGCTTCTTGAACAGGTCGCTCGGCCTGGTGTCGAAGTCGATCGGCTGGTAGTAGCGGTGCCGTGACCAGACCTGGTCCATCCGCTCCCAGATGTAGGGGAACCAGCCGATGCCGCCTTCGGCGAGCATGAACTTGAGCCTCGGGTGCTTCTGCAACTGGCCGGAGAACACCAGGTCGGACGCGGTCCACATCAGGTTGGTGGCGTACACGGCGAAGGAGGTGCAGGTCGGGGCGTCGTCGTCCTTGATCTCCGCGTTGCCGCCGGTGCGGGCGGAGACCGACTTGAACTCGCCGCCCTTGAAGCTGGGCGACAACGCCTTAGCGGAGGCGGAGAACCCGGGGACGAAGCTGCCGGAGCCGAAGTGCAGGCTGACCACCACGCCGGTGTCCTCGAAGGCGTCCCACAGCGGGCCCCAGTGGTCGCTGTGGAACGACGGCAGGCCGAGCGGCACCGGGCTGTCGGGGAACGACACCACCCGCGCGCCCTTGGCCGCGACCCGCTTGAGTTCGGACACGCAGCGGTCGACGTCCCAGATCGGCAGCAGCGCCAGCGGCACGTACCGGCCGGGGGCGGTGGCGGACCACTCGTCAATGCTGAAGTCGTTCCATGCTTGCAGGCACGCGAAGGCCAGGTCCTTGTCCTTCGCGTTCAGGAAGACGCGGCCGCCGAAGCCGGGGAAGGAGGGGAAGCAGCACGCCGCGTGCACCCCGTCGACGTCCATGTCCTTGACCCGCTCGACCGGGTCGTAGCAGCCGGGGATCATGTCCTCGAAGCGCAGTGGCTCCAGGCCGTACTCCGCGGGCGACTTCCCGGCGACGGCGTTCAGGCCGATGTAGGGGAAGATCTTGTCCTCGAAGTGCCAGATGTGGCGGCCCTTCTCGTCTTCGACGATGCGCGGCCCCTCCGCGAGGAACTTGGCGGGGAGACGGTCGGAGAACACGCGGGGATGCTCGATCAGATGGTCGTCTACCGAGATGATCTGCATGTGGTCCTGGAGCGGCATCGTTCCATCCTTCGCTTTCGTGCAGTGGGTCTATCATATAACCTATTGTGCTATCTGGTAAAGGACGACCGCTGTCTGGGGAGGCGCGCGTGGCGGATGAACTGGCTCGCGACGAGGACGACCACGAGCTGCTGACGTTCAACGAGTCAGCGATCCGACTGCGCGAGGAGATCACGGCCACCGAGGCGGCCCTGCGCGCTGATCCGCCCGCGGAGCGGCGGGCCGCCCTCCAGGCGCGGCTCAGCGCCCTGACCGACGCCCTGGCCCGCAACACCCGGCAGGCGGACGACAACCCGGGCGACAAGGGATTCCTCAGCTACCAGCCGCCGCGCCCGCCCGGCGCGGAAGGAGAGGCGCGGTGATGACCGAGCGAGCACAGCGCCGCGGCCGCGCCATCGCGATGACGACGGCCGAGGTCGATGAGTTCCTGGCCGCCGAGCGGACCTGCCGGGTGGCGACGGCCGGCCAGGACGGCCGGCCGCACGTGGCGCCGCTGTGGTTCGTCTGGGACGGCGCCGCGCTGTGGCTCAGCTCGGTCGTGCGCAGCCAGCGCTGGACCGACCTGGCGCGCGACCCCCGGGTCGCCGTCGTCGTCGACGCGGGCACGGCGTACACCGAGTTGCGCGGGGTGGAGCTGTCGGGCGCGGTCGTCCCGGTGG
>DAHWEX010000822.1 GCA_027326205.1 Actinomycetota bacterium | reverse complement strand
CGTGATCACGGCCGAACCGCTTGACAGCCGACCTCAGCCCCTAACTACCCGGCATTGGCACTAGTCCTGGTTCCACGAGTTCCAGGCCGCCGAACAGCGCCCGCACCTGGTCCAGCGTCCGGAACTGGACCCGGCCGAACGCCCGCACCATGAAGTGCTTCATCCGGGCGGTGGCCGGGTCGTCGATATCGAGCAGGTGCTGGATGAACACGTAACTGCCGGACGGAAGCGCGTCGATGAGCGCGGCGGTCAGCTCGGCCGGACCCTCGTCATCCATAATGTGGAGCAGCACGCCGCACATCAGCAGCCCGATCGGCTGGTTCCAGTCCAGGTGGGCGCGGACCAACGGGTGAGCGGTGATGCCGGCCGGGTCGCGCAGGTCGCCGTGGACCGCGATCGTGGCCGGGTTCTCCGCGAGTCGCGCATGGGCGTGCACCACCACGGTCGGGTCGTTGTCCAGATAGACCACGCGGGTGGCGGGATCGATGCGCTGGGCGACCTCGTGCACGTTGTCCTTGGTCGGCAATCCGGCGCCGATGTCTAGTAGCTGCCTGATCCCGGCGTCCGCAACCAGGTAGCGGGTAGCCCGGCGCAGCACGGCGCGCTGAGCCCGCACGCCAGCGGGGACCGCTGGCACCGAGGCGACGATGCGCTCGCCGTAGGACCGTTCGACGGCGAAATTGTCTCTGCCGCCGAGCAAGTAGTCGTAGAGTCGCGCTGAAGTCGGCTGAGCCGGAACATAAGCGTCAGCCGCCGCGGTCTTCCCCCTCTTCCGCACGGGTAAATCGTAGCCGCGAAAGGCCAAGCGCTGGTCACAGTACGACCACCATCTGTCATCGGCAGACCCTGTTGTCCCACCATGCCGGGCTTTCTTTGCGCAGCGTGCTCGCTTATCGTGAGGCAGCGGCGGCCATTTATCCCTTATTGTCAGGATAATTGGCGATATGGGCAAGCGTCATGATCGCGGAAACTTTTTTTCTGACGGAAGATTCGCAGCGTATAAGCGCATTAAGTCTCCGTGAAACGCAAAGTCTCCGCGATCATGAGCCTGGGACGAGGAGCCGGGACGAGGAGCCGGGACGAGGAGCCAGCGCGGCCGCCGGGGGGGGTGCTCGGCACAGCGGCGGGGAACGGGCTAGGTGAAGTCGCCGAGGTGGGAGCCGGGCGGGGATGCTTCCAGCCAGGCCAGAAAGCCGGTCAGGGCCTGGTCGGTCATGGCCAGTTCCACGTGTGACTTGGCTGGCTCGCCCGCGTCGTCGGCGGGGGGCTCGACACAGACCTCGACCACGATGCGGTCGTTGCCCAGGGTGACCGTCTCGGTGGCGCCGGCCGGGCGGCGGGAGATCACGCGCAGCGCCCGGCGGTGGAATACGTGCTCGGGGCGGAGCAGGATGCCGAGGGCGCCGTGCCAGCGCAGTTCGTCGTGGGCGTACAGCAGGACGCCCAGGCGCCACGAGCCGGACCCGGCGGGAGTGCGCAGGGCGCAGTCGACGGTGCCGCCGCCGCGCTCAAGCAGGTAGCGCCGGAAGGCGAGCGCGGCGGCGGCGAGGACGATCAGCACCAGGACGACGGCAAGAATCCATACCGCGTCCGTCAGCGCCCCTCCCACCGCCGCGGCTCGCCCGGCCGGCTTAAGACTGCTCGCCCGCGGCCCGCAGGCGGGCGCGTGCGTACTTGACCTCGACCGACTCCTCGGCCGCGGCCGGCGAGCCGGCCTCGGCCGTCGCGGCGTCCAGGTCGGCCTGGACCGACGGCACGTCCACGTCGCTGGCGAGCGTGCCGACCGAGGCGAGGATCGAGACCCGGTCGTTGGTCACGGACAGGAACCCGTCCCTGACCGCAGCCCGCACCTCGGTGCCGCCGGGGCCCTCCTCGTCGGCGGCGGCCGGCTGGATGCGCACCATGCTGCCCGGCGACAGGATGCCGAACACCGGGGAGTGCCCGGGCAGGACGCCGATGTCGCCGTCGATCGTCTTGGCGATGACCATGCCCGCCTCGCCGGACCACAAGGAGCGGTCCGGCATCAGCAGCTCGACGTGAAGGGTCACGAGCGTTCCAGCTCCTTGGCCTTGCGCTCCACGTCCTCAATGCCGCCGCACATGAAGAACGCCTGCTCCGGCACGTTGTCGTACTTGCCGTCGGCGATCGCCTTGAACGAGGAAATGGTCTCCTCAAGCGGGACGAACACGCCGGGCTGGCCGGTGAACTGCTCGGCCACGTACATCGGGTGCGACAGGAAGCGCTCGATGCGCCGGGCGCGCTGCACGGTGATCTGGTCTTCCTGAGACAGCTCGTCGATGCCGAGGATCGCGATGATGTCCTGCAGCTCCTTG
>DAHWEX010000814.1 GCA_027326205.1 Actinomycetota bacterium | reverse complement strand
CGTGATCCCGGTGCGCGACCGGCACGCGGAGCTTGACCGCTGCCTCGCCGGGCTGCGGGACCTGCCGCACGTGATCGTCGTCGACGACGCCTCGGCGGATCCGCTGGCCATCAAGCGGATCGCGGCCTCCCGCGGCGCCGCCGTCATCCGCCGGCCGGTCAACGGAGGCCCCGGCGCCGCGCGCAACACCGGGCTGAACGCGGCGCGGACGGACCTGGTCGCGTTCCTCGACTCCGACTGCGTCCCGCGGCCCGGCTGGCTGGCGGACCTGCTCCCGCACTTCGCCGACCCGGCCGTCGGCGCGGTCGCGCCGCGGATCGTCCCGCACGAGCAGGGCAGCGGGTGGCTCGCCCGGTACGAGGGGGCGAGCTCCACACTGGACATGGGCGCGCGGCCGTCCATCGTGCGCCCCGGCGCGCGCGTCTCCTACGTGCCGGGCGCGGCGCTGGTCACCCGGCGGGCGGCCGCGGGCGAGGGGTTTCGCGCCGGGATGTACGTGGGCGAGGACGTCGACTTCGTCTGGCGGATGGCGAAGGCCGGCTGGCGGGTCCGCTACGAGCCCCGCGCGGTCATGGGCCACGAGCACCGGGTGGCCTTCCGCGCCTGGTTCAGCCGCCGGGCCGACTACGGCACCTCGGCCGCCGCCCTGGAAGAGCTGCACCCCGGGTCGGTCCGGCCCCTGTACGCCTCGTGGTGGACCGTCGGCGCGTGGGCGGCGGCCCTGGCCGGCCGCCCGGTCGCGGCGGCGGCGCTCACCGCGACGGCGACCGCCCTGCTGTCCCGCCGCCTGGCGAAGGTCACCGGCGAACGCTGGCCCGTCCCCGCCGGACGGCCGCGCGGCATGATGGCGGATCGTTGGGAGCACCCTGAGCCTCCCAGCGATCCGCCATCTGACCCGTCAACTGATAACAGCAACTGGCGTTCCGTCAGCCGGGCGGGTGACGGCAACGCCCAGGCAAGGTGGACGCGGGGGAGCGCTGCCTGGGAACTGGCGCTGCGGCTGGCCGGGGGCGGGACCGTCGCGGCGGTTCGTCCCCTGGGCAGCGCCGTGTCCCGTACCTGGTGGCCCGTCGCCGTCCCGGCCGCGCTCGCGGTCAGGCGGCTCAGGCTCCCGGTCGCCGCGCTGGTCCTCGCGCCGCCCCTGCTCGACTGGGCCGAACGGAAACCGCCGCTCGACCCGGCCCGCTACGTCGCCGCCCGGCTGCTCGACGATGTCGCCTACAGCGTCGGCGTCTGGCACGGCTGCCTGGCCCGCCGCACGGTCCGCCCGCTCCTGCCGGCACTTGGCGGCAAGCGCCCGCCCGGCTGAGCCGGCGCCGGTCATCACGGCCCGGGCCTGACCCGGACCGCAAGCCCCGGCCGGCCGCCGGTCCATGGTGGGATAGAAGAGCCATCACGGGCGAGACAGCGGAGGTGTGCATGAGCGTGCGGCGGACGCATCGCTACGAGGTGACGACCACCTGGACCGGGAACCGGGGCACCGGCACCAGCGGCTACCGCGACTACGGCCGGGACCACGAGGTCGCGGCCGAGGGGAGGCCGGTGCTGGCGGGCAGTTCCGATCCGGTCTTCCGCGGCGACAAGACCCGGTGGAATCCCGAGCTTGAGCTGCTGGCCGCGCTCTCCCAGTGCCACATGCTGTCCTACCTGCACGTGTGCGTGACCGCCGGCGTCGTGGTGACGGCGTACGAGGACAGTCCCTCCGCGACCATGGCCGAGACGGACGACGGCGGCGGCCACTTCACCGAGGTCACGCTCCGCCCGCGGGTCACGGTCGCGGACGCGAGCATGGCCGCCAGAGCGCGGGAACTCCACCAGGAGGCCAGCGCCAAGTGCTTCATCGCCAGCTCGGTGAACTTCCCGGTCCGCCACGAGCCGTCGGTGACGGTGGCCGGCGAAGCGCAGGCCGTTTAGGTTTCTGCCGGCCGCTCAACGGCAAGCCATCGAAGAGCTGAGGCTACGGAAACAAGCGCACGCTGCCCGGCGCTACGGGACCAGGCGGTTCGGGCCGCGGAACAGGAATGTCGCGTCCCGCAGGGAGTCCAGGCCGAGCAGCACCATCAGCAGGCGGCCCAGGCCCAGGCCGAAGCCGCCGTGCGGCGGGCACCCGTAGCGGAAGCAGTCCAGGTACCAGCGCATCGGCTCGGGGTCGAGGCCGGCCTGCGTGGCCTGCGCCAGCAGCACGCCGTAGCGGTGCTCCCGCTGCGCGCCCGTGGTGATCTCCAGTCCCTTCCACAGCAGGTCGAAGCTGGCGGTGAGCTGGGGCTTCCCCTCCGGCCGCAGGTGGTAGAACGGCCGGGCGGAGACGGGGTACTCGGTGACGAACGCGAACTCGTGCCCGGTCTCGGCGCGGACGCGGGCGCAGACGGCCCGCTCGCCCGCCGGGTCGAGGTCGTCGCGGCCCGGCGCGGCGCCGGCGACCGACAGCGCCTCGGCCATGGTGAGCCGGGGGAACGGCACCGCCGGCACCGTCACCGGGACACCGAACCGTTCCTCGATCTCCGGGCCGTGCGAGGCGGCCACGGCCGCCAGGACGTGCGCGAGCATCCGCTCCTCGAACGCCATGACGTCCTCGACCGAGGAAATCCAGGCCAGCTCGACGTCCACCCCGGTGAACTCGGTGGCGTGCCGCGCGGTGAACGACGGCTCGGCGCGGAACACCGGGCCGACCTCGAAGACCCGGTCTACGCCGCCCGCGATCGCCAGCTGCTTGTAGAACTGCGGCGACTGCGCCAGGTAGGCCTGGCCGCCGAAGTAGCCGAGCGAGAACACCTCCGCGCCGGACTCCGACGCGGTTCCCATCAGCTTGGGCGTGTGCAGTTCCGTGCAGCCGGCCGCGTAGGCGAACTCGCGCATCGCCCGCTCGGCGGTGGTCTGCACCTCGAACACGAGCCGCGCGGCGGGACGGCGCCGCAGGTCGAGGAACCGCCAGTCCAGGCGGCCCTCCGGGCCGGTGCGGTCGTCGATCGGCAGCGGCGACCGCGCCAGGTTCTCGACCGTCACGGTCTCGGGAACGAGTTCAAGGCCGCCGAGCGACACCACGGGGTTGGCCCGCACGACGCCGGTGACCCGGACGGCGGACTCGGCGGTGAGCGAGTCGAGCACGGCCTCGAGCGGGCCCCCGTCGCGGCGGTGCGTGACCTGGACGGTGCCGGTGTGGTCACGGACGATCACGAACTGCATGGCGCGCTGCAGGCGCAGCGCCTGGACCCAGCCGGCGATCGTGACGCCCGTGGTCGGAGAGCCGGAGCCGGCCGCTGCGCGCAGGCCGGCGATGGTGGTGCGGATCATCGCTACAGTCCTCCCGGGGACCTAGTGACTGATCCCTTGGAGGTGCGGGCGAGAAGGGTGGACTCGCGGTGCCACCGCACCTTCGCCGTTCCGGCAGCGGAACGGCCTCATTGACTGCGGGTGACGCTCGGGAGTGTCTTCACCCGGGGGCACGAGGCCGCCTTCCCAGCTGCTGGCGGCTCTCTCGGCTCGCGCGGTCCCCGGCTACTCGGTTCCGTCGTCGCGTCGTAGCCAGGGTAGGCGACACCGGACGGCCCGGCAACGTCATTACCGCGCGGCGGGCGCGGCGGGAGCCGTCCCTGGATTAAATTCTTGAATATGAGCGAGCTACTGCCCCTGTTCCCGCTGTCGACGGTGCTGTTCCCGGGTATGCGCTTGCCGTTGCACGTCTTCGAGGAGCGGTACCGGCTGCTCGTCGCGGACCTTCAGGAGCGGCCCGAGCCCCGGCGCTTCGGGGTGATCGCGATCCGCAAGGGCCGCGAGGTCGGCGCGGACGGCCTCACCGCGCTGTACGACGTGGGCTGCGTGGCGACCGTGCGGCAGATCACGCCGCATGCCGACGGCCGGTTCGACCTGATCACGGTGGGCACGGAGCGTTTCCGGCTGCGGCGCCTCGACGACGGCCTGGCGTACTTCCGCGGCGAGACCGAGTCGCTGCCGGACGAGCCGGCCGCCGAGCCCGGCACGGAGGCAGACGCCTCGCTGGCGGCCGCGGTCGGCCGGGTCCAGGCCGGCTTCCGCGGCTACCTGAACGCCCTCGCGGACCGGGGCGGCGGCGTGATCAGCGTCGCCGACCTGCCCGACGAGGCGGAACTGCTGTCCTACGTGATCGGCGCCGCGATGATCATCGACCTGCCGGAACGCCAGTCGCTGCTGGCCGCCCCGACCGCCCGCGACCGGCTGCGCCTCGAACGCTCCCTGCTCGTCCGCGAAACCGCGATGCTCCGCGCGACCACGTCCCGCCCGGCCCCCGACTACACCTACGAGCAGTTCTCCCAGAACTGACAGACCCGTTGCCACGACAGCGCAGGTCAAGCCTCACTTCACGACTTTGCCTGGTCCCTGGTTTCCTGGGCCATCGCCGCGACACCAGCCGATGTTTCCATAGGCACTGTTGTCGGGTCAGGCGACTGCAGCGCGGAGCTTTGCTTCGATCTTGTCTTGCCGCCGCCAGGCGATCAGCGCCGAGACCGACGA
>DAHWEX010000799.1 GCA_027326205.1 Actinomycetota bacterium | reverse complement strand
GACGCGACGGGCGGGTCCATGCGGCCGGGGACCGGACCACCGGAGCATGCGACGTCGGTGAGTGGGAGGACGTGGTGGCGCTGGCTGCGGGCAGCTACCACACCGTCGGGGTCACGGCGTCCGGATGGGTCCTCGCAGCCGGAGACAACCGCCGCGGGCAGTGTGACGTCGGCGACTGGCAGGACATCGTCGCGGTGGCAGCGGGCTCCACTCACACCCTTGGCCTGCGCGCCGACGGCACGGTCGTAAGTACGGGAAACAATGCCGACCATCAGTGCGACGTCGGCTCCTGGTCGGGAATCCAGGTTCCAAGAGCCTGAGCAGCGGGGCAGGAAACACCTGGACGGACCTGCTGGATGGCTTCGCCGAGCCGGCCCCGCTGATGGCGGGGCGCCCTGTTCGGGCTGGTCGCGGTCACCGGCATCCGGATCGGCGACGCCCTGGCCATTCCAGCCGGCGGCATCGGCCTGGACACCGGGCTGCTGGCGGTCCACCCTGCCAAGTCCCGCTGCGAGCGGATCCTCCCGCTGCACCCCCCACCGTCGCGGCGCTCGCCGGGCATAAGGAGCTCCGCGCCCGCAAGCACCCGAAGGCGACGACGTTCTTCACGTCCATCCGGGGAACCAGGCTCTGCCACCATCCTGTCCTGAACGCCTTCCGCTACCAGAGCGACACCGACAGCCACAGATTGCGCAGCCGGTCCTGGCGCCAGTGCCAGCGGATCCCGTCCGGCGCGCAGGTGACGGCGGCGAAGTCGGCCGGGCGACCCTCGCCGTTCCACGGCAGCAGCGAGACCGCGTCGACCGGCTGCCCCCAGAGGCCGATCTTGCCGGTTACCCGCCACCGGGGGTCGCTCGCGTCGCCGTCCCGGCGCAGGTGGGCGAGGCCGCCGCCCGGCAGCGGGGTCAGTAGTTCGAGACCGCCGGCCTGGCCGTAGCGGTTGCGCGCGAGGGCGGGAAGCCCCGCCGCCCCCCGGTAGACGAACTCAGGGCCCTCCCAGCGGCCGGGCTCCCCGGGGGCTAGCCGGTAACAGGCGAGCAGCGGCCCGGCCCGGACGACGGCCGCCAGCTCGCCGTTGGCCCCCTCGGCCAGGGCAACGGCATCGACGCGGCCGAGTTCGTGCCCGAAGGCGCCGCCCGCGGTCCACGATTCACCGTCCCGGTGCAGGTAGCGCAGGCCCACCGTGCGGTCGGGGACCACCAGCGCCCCCCGCCACCACTCGCCGCAGTCGCTCCGGATCGCGCTCGGGTTCCCGGCCACGTCATCGGCGATCCAGTCCGGTCCGTACCACGGGGCCCATGGCGGCGGATCCCGTCGGTAGCGGGCCAGCTTCCCGGCCGCCTGAACCAGCAGCTCTACGTACCCGTCGCCCGCCTGGACGATGCTGGCCGCCGTCACCAGCCCGCATTCCCGCGCGAGCTCAGCCGGGCCGCCCCACGACTGAATCGGCGCGTCCCGTTCCCGCCAGTAATGTCGCACGCCTGCCTCGGGTCCCGGCAGCGCCAGCTCAAGATGCCTGGCGCCATCGGTCACGGTCTGAGCGAGGAAGCCGCCGCCGGGACAGGGGCCGCCTCGTGGGTTCGCCGGGCTGTCGCCGTCTGCGAGCGCGCCTTGATGCCCTTCGTTATTCAACTCCCACAGTTCCCACTCGCCCCCAGCCGGATAGCCGTCCGCGTCACAGAGCGCGGCCTGAAGATCGGCCGATATCGACCCATGGGCATTGGCGAGGAAGTGCAGGATCTTCACGCCCGCGTTCTGGGCGGTCCGGATGGACCCGTAGTGCTGGGCGTAGAAATTCCAGACGTTCGGTAGGGCGTGCACTGGTGTGCCGGTCATGGCGGCCGCGCGCACGAGTGCCATCTGGTCCATTCGGCTGTAACGTCGCCATTCCTGATGCCACGCGCTGAACAACTGCGTGATCTGGGCGGTGCGCCGGAAGACCATCACCCCGCTGTTGAAGTACGGGCGGCTGGTCAGACCCAAGCGGATCATGAGCCTGGACTCATCGCCCCATTCATCATGCCAGCGCTCCTTCCTTCTGTTGTTCGTGATCGCGTCGCCCGGACTTGGAAACAAGTCAGGTGCCATAGCCAGGTCGCAGGTATCGAGAACCTTCCATATCCCCGCGATATCGGCAACGGGAACCGTGTCCGCATCGAGAAAAACGGTCGAGTCGAAGGCGTATTGCTCTAGCTGGGTCTTGTAATGCCGCGCGGCGAAGCCGTCGCCGAGGTGCGGGACGAGCACCGTTTCGCAATTCAGCGCCGGCGGCAGCCAGCCGGGCTGATCGGTCACCACGCGGACTGGCCCGTGGTAGCCGTATCGCCGTAGCGATGTGATGCTGGCTATTAGCGGTCCCCGGTACGCCTCGCCGATCGCGAGGTACAGGACTCCTCGCCCGTCTCCGGTCTGAGAGTTGTGGGCGCTCCCGGTGAGTGCGCTGCGGTCGCGGGCGCGCACCGGTCGCCAGCCGAGGTCCATCGCGTCGCGGAGCAGCCGCGACCTGGCCGGAAAGTGCACGTTCCGCGCGCCGCGCGCGTGCGGGCTGGGCAGTTCTTGCCAGTTGACCTGGGTCTGCGGGTCCGGGTCGGCCGGCGTGAGGTAGGTGGCCAAGCCGCCCAGCATGCTGAGCGCGACCGCGAGCAGTATGTCATCTTCCGGATCATGGGCCTGGCCGAGCAGTGCCCGCATTTGCGGCACGTACGTCAGGCAGTGGGTCGGGACGAAGTACGCGCGAACGAGGCTGTCGACTTCGGTGAAATCAGGCCCGCGGGCCACATTGAGCGGACGGTAATCGCCGCTGGCGGTGACGATACGGCCGATCTGGCCAAGCGCGCCGAACGTCCGCAGCTTTTCCGCCTGGGTCCAGAAGTGCTCGACGCACCGGGCGCCCGGCACCAGGTCGTCGTCGATGAAGAACGTGTACCGGTGGTCGTAACCGCCCAGCGGTATGTACCGATTGAACGACCCGAGGTTGTGCTGCCACCGGTACAGCCGGTCGATGTACGGGAGCGCGCTCTGCGGGAGGCGGAACTCGAGCGCGTCATGGCAGTCGCACACAGTGACCGTGCACGGGAGCGTCTGCGCCTTCAGCGCCCGGACGATCTCGGCCACGTTCTCGGGGCGCCGCCAGTTGATGACGACCGCCTCCACCTGGTGCCCGTGCTGGTACGTCACGCCGCCCGCACCCGCTTCGTCACCGGCGCCAGCCAGCCCTCGGAGGCGCTCAGCGGCAGCACCGTCCACGACGCGGGCATCGTGTCCGAGGTGAACTCCCGGATCAGCCGGACCGTGCCGCCGTCGGCCGCGAGCGCGCCGCTCAGCTCCTCCTCGCTGGTGTCCTGCCGGTACAGCTCCCGTCCGCTGCTGTCGTGGATGCCGACGTACCAGAGCACGGGGTCTTCCGTCGCGGCGGGCGGCAGCGACCGCACGTCGAGGGCGATCTCCACCGTGTGGTCTCTGACCCGTCCGGCCCAGCCCGGCTTGGCGGGCGGGTTCGGCGGTTCCCCGCCGCGCCTGGTGTAGTCCTGCACCCGGCGCTGGCGGAAGCTCACCCCGGCGTAGTCCTCGTAGGCGGCCAGGCTTCGTTCCTGCCCGAGGCCGAACGGCCCCGGCCGCGGGTCGGCCAGGGCGTCCGCCACCTTGGCCAGCGCCCGCTGGCGCAGTTCTTGCCAGGCGGCCCCGGTGCCGGGCTGGCCGGCGTGGTCGTCCCAGTGCATAGTCCGGTGGGCCCGGGCGTACGCGTGCCAGGCGACCACGGTCGTCGGGTGGAACAGGTCGTAGCCGCGGGTGAACGCGCGCAGCGCCGTGAGTGCGCCGTCCGGCGCGTAGTACAGGTCCGGGTCGCTCGGCACGTCGGCGGCGAAGCTCCCCGGCGCGAAGAGCAGGTGGCCGCAGACCGCCCGGGCCCGGACCGGGGCGCGGCGTCCCGGCTCGATCTCGAGCACGGCCGCCGTCAGCTGGGGCAGGCCGTCGGTCCCGAAGCCGGTGAACTCAGACCGCAACGGCGCGCCCTCGCCGGGGGGCGTGCCGATGGTAAAGGCCGGGGCCGGAGCGGACAGCACCGGCCGGTCGCTGCCGCTCAGCGCGGCCTGCTCGATCAGCGTGGTGTCCCAACCGGGCGCGAACCGCTGATGTGAATCGATCTGCAGGAACCAGTCTTCGCCGGCCCACTCCTTCATGATCTGGGCCCGGGCCCACCCGTCGCCGCGGCTGTCGCGCGAGTCGACCTCGAGCACGCGGAACTGCCGCTCGGACATCCAGTCGGGCAGCTCCTCGCCCGGACCGCGCTGCCAGCAGACGACGAACCGCAGCCGCTCCGGCCGGCCGGCCTTGACCAGGCAGTCGGCGATGGTGCTGGCCAGGTCGGGGTCGCGATAGGCGGCGACCGACACGAAGATCGGCGGGTCGCCGGGTACGCCGCCGACGATCGGCTCCAGCCAGCCTCGGCTGGCACTGTGCGGGTGCACCATCCACGTCGACGGCACCCGCTGGGTGACGAACTCCCGCCGCAGCGCGATGCGGCCGCTCTCCGCCTGGGCCCGGTGCTCGGCCATCTCCTCGGCCTGAGCGTCTTGGCGGTAGATCTCGTCGCCCTTGACGTCGTGGAAGCCGACGTACCAGAACGCGGAGTCGTCCAGCGCGTCCGGCGGTAGCTGGGCCGGATCAAGCTGGATCTCCAGGTTGGTGTCGCGCATGCGCTCGGCCCAGCCCGCGGCCGCGGGCGGGTTCGGCGGTTCCAGGTTCATCAACGTGTAGTCCTGAATGCGGCGATGCTGGAAGCTGACGCCCGCGTAGGCCTCATAGTCCGCCACCGTGCGCTCGGTCCCCATGCCGTCCGGACCCGGCCACGGACTGGTGAGTAGCCGCGCCGCCTTCGCCAGGCTCGGCTCGTCGCGTTCCTGCCACGAGACCGGCGCTCCGGCCTCGCTAACGTGATCGTCCCAGTGCTTGGCCGAGCTGGCGCGGCCGTACTCGTGCCAGAGGATGTGCTCGGCCGGGTGGAACAGGTCGTAGCCGTGCGTATAGGCCCGGACGGCGAGGGTGACCTCTTCACCGAGGAAGTACAGCTCCGGGTCATAGGGCACGTCGGTGACGAAGCTGCCGGGTGCGAACAGGAAGTGGGCCGAGAGGTAGCGCGCGCGTACCGGCGTGGTTCGCGGCCCGGCGACCGGCGCCGACGTGGGCCGCAGCACCCCTTCGGTGGTGAAGCTGGCGAAGGTCATGACGGTCGCCTCCTCGACCGCCGCCGCCTCCGCCCCGGGGGTGAAGCCGGACGCGTAGGTGGTGAGAACCGGCTTGGCGCTGCCGGTGAGGACGGCCTGCTGGCGCAGTTTCTCGTCCCAGTCGGCGGCGAAGCGGTGATGGGAGTCCAACTGCAGGTACCAGTCCTCGCCGTCGTACAGCCGCATGATCTCGGCTCGGGCCCAGCACGCGCCCCGGCTCAGCCGGGCGTCCACGTATCGCACAGCGAACTGCGGTCCCGCCAGCTGCCGCGGGTCGGCCATCTCCTGGCCGTACTGCCAGCAGACGCCGAAGCGCAGCCGCTCCGGGTGTCGTGCCTTGGCGAGACAGTCGGCGATGGTCGGCAGCAGGCCGGGGTCGCGGTAGGCGGCAATCGAGACGAAGATCGACCCGTCCGCAGGGACGCTGAGGCTCACTGGTCAGTGCGCCAGCGCAGGCGCTCAGCCAGGGGCAGGGTGGGCGGCGGTGCGACCGCCTGCGCCCCGGCCACGTTCGACGCGCCCGAACCCGACCCGCTGTGACTGGAGCCGCTGTGGCTACTCGACGAATGGCTCGAGCCGCTGTGGCTGCTGGATGAGTGGCTGGAGCCGCTGTGGCTGCTCGAGGAGTGGCTGCTTGACGAGTGGCTGCTTGACGAGGGGCTGGACCCGCTGTGGCTGCTGGATGAGTGGCTGGAG
>DAHWEX010000798.1 GCA_027326205.1 Actinomycetota bacterium | reverse complement strand
TCGCCGTCCCAGCCGAACAGAACCTGGATCGCCCGGTGCAGGTCGCCTAGGGTCGCCGCAAGCGGCATGCGGACAATGCGCCACAGCGAGGGACTTGACCGCCAGAGCGTCACCTTCAGGTCCACCACCTGGGCAGCGGTCAGCGCGGCGCCAGACTCCGCGAGCGCGGTCACCGCAACGGCGACCGCCCTGCTTCCGGGTGGCCGATCGCGCCCATCGTGACGGCGGCATCCCGCAGCCACGCGGGCATCAGGTCGGCGGCCTCCAGCAGCTCCCGGACGGCATCGGCCGGCTTGCGCACCCCGAGCCAGCCCTGCGCGATATACCAGCGGTCGGCCGCTACCGCCCCGGCCACGGCGGTGATCGCCTCAGCCGCCGTCGCGCCCGGGCCGACCGCGCGAGGCAGCTCAGCGTCCAGGCGATCCATCGCCCACGCCCCCAGCGGTGTAGCGGCCGCCCCGCGGGGGGCGAGATGAGGTAGGCGGCCCCGTGGCCGCCGGGATAGACGACACGGGTGATCGCCCCGTCCAGCCCGCCACCGAACCGCCTACTACCCCAATCCGGAACCTGTTCGGCACCTCGTCTCCCCTAGTCTGCGTATTACGCAATTTTGCGAGCACGTTCTCCCGGGCGAAATGAGCCGCGGCCCGCTTGAGGATCTCGTTCCCCAAGCGCGTCTCGGCGCACAGGACCCGGTCCTCGCGGCCGGCGGCGGCGCTGAACTCGCGGGACAGGCCGGCCATCGCGCTCCTGGAAAGCTTGCATCACAATTCAGCCGTGACCTCATGACCCGGTCGCAGTCTGCGGTGAATCGTTATACCCGGCGGCCAACCCTACGACAGGTCCGGCGGTCAACCCAATGACAGCGCTCGCCCCCGCCAGGTAGCCGGATGCGACAGCGGAGGCCAAGGACGGCGGAACCGGCGTGGCCGCGTCGCCGGCCGCGTAGAGCCCGGGGACGCCTGTCCGGCCCATGGCGTCAGCCTTGATCGCCTCGACGGCGAGCATCTCGTCGGGCTCGATGAACGTCGCGCCCAGGTCCCTGGCCAGGGACGAGCGCTGGTAAAGGTATGTCTTGACTAGCAGGGCGCCGATCGCGAGCTCGCCGCCGGCGGCGAATACCGCGGCCCGGAGCTCCGTGCCTGGCCCGTCGAGGGCGGCGATCGGACGCTCGTCCAGTCCCACGCCGCCGGCGGACAGCTGATCGCGCTGCTCACCGGTCAGCCTGCTGCTGCCATTGGTCAGCAGCGTCACCCGGTCGCTCCAGGCCCGCAGGTTCAGTGCGCCGTACAGCCCGACCGCGCCATCGGCCAGAACGCCGACCGGACGACCGCTGATTTCCCAGCCATGGCAGAACGGGCAGTGGAAGACCGAGTCGCCCCATCGTTCGTCCATCCCTGACAGCCGCGGGTAACGGTATTCCATTCCGGGGGCCAGGACCATGCTCCGTGCCCGCTCGCGGCAGCCGTCACTCAACGTCACGGCGAAGATCCCGTCCTCCCCCCGTGCGCCCCGGGCAACCTCACCCGTAAGCAGCGTGGTGGACGGGTACGCCGCCAGTTCCGCGCGGCCGGCGGCGTAGAACTCCGCGGGACGGCGCCCGTCATGCCCGAGCAGGCCTCCGATGACCGGCGCCGCCAGATTGCTCTGCTGCCCGGCATCGACGAGCAGGATGGTCCGCCGTGCCCTGGCCAGCGTCAGCCCGGCGCTCATTCCCGACGCGCCCGCGCCGACGACGATGCAATCCCAAACCCTAGCCGTACTCTCATCTTCCGTCATGGCTCTCATCGAACCGGCTGCCGTCGGCGCCGGCCATGCGCGAACGGCTCGGCCGAATACGAGCGCGTGCGGCCGGCATCCACGCGGGCGGCTAGCATTCCAGCCGTGGACATGATCAGCCAGGCGGTCTCCAGCCTGCGGGTCGGGCAGGGCAACATCCGGCGCTTCCGGCAGTCGGGTTCATGGGGCTTGCGGTTCTCCGGCCTGACCGGAAGCGGCTTCCATGTCGTCCTCCACGGCAGCGGATGGCTTATCACCGCACACGCGCAGCCCGTTGCCCTCAAACCGGGCGACATCGTCCTGGTTACCTCCGGCGCAGACCACGGCCTCAGCGCCGCGCCCCGTGCGCTCACCGGGCTTCCCCAGGTGATCCTGGGCCTGGACCCGCCGGATCCCGGGCCCGCCGACTTCGAGTACCTGTGCGGTGCCTACCGGATGGAACGGGGCCAGGCGCACCCTTACCTTTCCGGGTTGCCTGACCCGATCGTGGTGTCTCCGGATTACAGCCGGCACGCGCAGTTGCGATCGGTGGTCAGCCTGCTCAGCCAGGACGAGCCCCCGGCGCGGACGGACGCCGGCGTCACATGGCCGGCACTGCTCGATCTCATGCTCATCCACGCCCTGCGCCAGTGGCTCGAAGATCAGCCCGCAGGCACCTGGCCGGCTATCTCCGACCCCGCGATCACCGCCGCCCTGCGCATGATCCACGACAGCCCGCAAGCGCACTGGACAGTATCGCGGCTCAGCGAAGGCGTCGGCATGTCCCGCGCCGCTTTCACCAGGCGATTCACCGCGCTGGTGGGCAAGCCGCCTATCCGGTACCTGATGGACTGGCGGCTGAACTGCGCCGCGAAGCAGCTACGGGAAACGGACGCACCGCTCGCTGCGATCGCCCGGCAGGTCGGATACTCAACCGAGTTCGCCTTCGCCGCGGCGTTCCGCCGCGAGTACGGCCTGCCACCTGGCCGGTTCCGGGGCACAGCCCGGTCAATGGATAACTGATCCTGAACGGTGATGCCGCTCACCAAACGTGGCTCTGGCGATGATCACATGACATGTGCTGGTCAGTGTTTCGTGTGTTTCGTGTGTTTCGCCTGTGATCATGGGATGCGGCCTGGCAGGATGGCCGGCGTGCACATCACGGGGCTGCCGGCCGCCCGGCAGCAGGCAGGCGTGCAGCGGATGGCGTGAAAGCTAGCTCGCGAGCGGCAGGTTCACCCGCAGGCCGCCTGCGCCGCCGATCGAGACGCCCTGATGCGCGATCACGATTCTGGTGGCGGTTACTGGTGACTCGCCAGTGCCGAGGTTGCGGTTGAAGTACGGGTGGGCGGCGCTGGCGATCAGCAGCCGGATCCGGTGACCGCGGGCGAACCGGTGGGCAACCGGGCCGAGGTCGACGCGCACCGGCACGCCCTCCGTCCCCAGCGCCGGGTCGGTGACCCGCAGGATGCCCTGCCCCACGTTGACCGTCTCCCCCGTCCCGAGCACGTCCAGGACACGGACGAAGAGGTCTGCGCTTTGCGCGTCCGAGAAGAGGGTCGTCTGCGCGGTCACCCGCCCAAGACAGTCGACCGGGTCCTGAAGCGGGCCGCTGGTGAAGAAGCGGACGTCCGGGCGGTCCTCTAGCACGCCGTCGTCGAACGGGCCGCTGACGTCGGTGTCGTCGAACCCAAGGGTCAGCATGACCGACGGCGTCGGGTCGGCGGGATTGTAGGTCCACTCGACGCGCCCGGTCTCCGTGACCAGCCCGGGTTGAAGCTGCTGATCGGAGGTGGCGTACAGCGCGCTCGTTGACGGCTCATGCCAGGAGTCGAGCTCTTCCCAGCCGGCGTGCTCCCCGGTGCGGTAGTAGCGCAGGACCGGGAAATGGCGAGCATGCGCACCCCGGACGTGGGTATCGAACCAGGCGAGCTTCTCCTGCATGTGCAGGCGGTCATCGACGCCGCCATGGGTCCAGGGGCCGAGCACGAGCCGGTGCGGAACGTCGGTGGCGTTGAGTCGCTCGAAGTCCGCGAAGCACGGGACGCGGTGGAAGTCATACCAGCCGCCTACATGCAAGACCGGAGCCGGCGGGTCATCGAGGACCGCGGTCATGTCCAGCCGCTTCCAGTGCGGGTCGCCGCGGCCGTGGGCGAGTCGTTCCTGGAAGAAGTCAAGCGTGCGACCGGTCGTGGCGACATCCGCATCCCCGAGCGGAAGGTGCATGAACGGGTCTTCCGTTGCCTCCTTGCTCCCCGTCTGCTGTAGTGTCGCCCAGATCATCGCCAGCTGCAGGTCGAACGTCCCGCCCGGGTACCAGGAGCTGACCCGGTCGGCGCTGTACACCGAGGTCGCGATCGCCTTCAGGCAGCCGGGCCGGGTCGATGCCGTCGCCAGCGCCGTGAACGCGAGATAGCTGTAGCCGGCCACGCCGAGGCACCCGTCGAACCAGGGCTGCGCCTCGATCCACCTGACCGTCGCAGCCCCGTCGGCGGCCTCGGCGAAGTAGGAGGTCGTAGTGCGCGTGTCCTGCATGACGCAGGCGTAGCCGTAGGAAGCCCACACGACCGCGTCCGGCGCGACCCCCGTCGCGTCCGGGGCCAGCGGCGAGCGGCCGTACGGCGTGCGCTCCAGCACGGCCGGGACCTTGCCCTCGACCCGGGGGCGCGCCAGCGTGGTGGCAAGCCCGGCACCATCGCCGGCGACGACGGTCAACGACTCGTCGATCTCGACCTCGTAGGGGCCCAGGGGACCGAACCTGCCGGCCAGCGCCTGGCGCTGTTGTTCGCTGACGACCTCTGTGCTCACTTGCTTCTCCTTCGTTTCACGGCGGCCGACCGGGCCGGGCCCGCGCCGCCGCCTGCGGGTGACCGCGCCGACCAGGGCACCCGGAGGCGGAAGTGCGCGGGGTGCCGACTGCCTGCTTGATTCACGAACGCGTAAAGCGTACATTCGATCCTTATAAGAGTACAGAACTGTAAGGCGGCCCTCTATGAAGCCTCCCCTGTCGGAGTCGCTGACCGGGTTGCGCGTGGTCGACCTCACGCGCAACCTCGCCGGCCCGTACTGCACGATGGTCCTGGCGGACCTGGGGGCGGATGTCGTGAAGATCGAGTCCCCGACCGGAGGTGATGACTCCCGGTCGTGGCAGCCGCCGGGCTGGAACGGCCAGAGCGCCACCTTCCTGTCCGCCAACCGCAACAAGCGGAGCCTCGCCCTCGACCTGGACACCGACGCCGGCCGGCGGCTGGTCCGGGAACTGGCCGCAGGCGCCGATGTGGTGGTGGAGAGCTTCCGGCCTGGCTCACTGCGCGCGCGAGGGCTGGACTACGAATCCCTCCGCGCGCTCAACCCGGCCGTCATCTACTGCTCGATCACC
>DAHWEX010000143.1 GCA_027326205.1 Actinomycetota bacterium | reverse complement strand
GTGGCGCGCTCGGTCTTCTCCAACCCCAAGATCCTGCTGCTCGACGAGCCGCTCGCCGCGATGGGGGTCAAGGAAGGCTCGCTGATCCTCGACCTCATCATGCAGCTCAAGGAGCAGGGCAACGTCTCGATCATCATCATCGCGCACAACTACGGCCAGGTGCTTGAGGTGTGCGACCGGGTGAACCTGATCCAGGACGGCCGGATCACCTTCGATAAGCGCAGCGACGAGACCTCCGCCGACGAGCTGACCGACATGGTCGTGGCGGAGTACCGCCGGGCCCTGCAGGAGCGCCGCCAGACGAGGACGTCCTAGCGGCCCGCCCCGCCCGCGCCGCCGTCGCGCTCAGCGGCGCGGGCGGCGGCGGTGAGGTCCGCCACTTCGCCCGCGCTGCTCGGCCTGCCGCTCTTCCTGCTGCACGCGCTGAAGCTGCGCACGGCCCGGCGCGGGCCGGGCCGCAACCGGCCACGGGGACCGACCCGCGGGGGTAGCCGCAGGTGAGCGGGGGAAGTTAGGCTTCGAAACTGCCCGCTACAGCTCGCCGCCAGAACCCGAGGACTCACCCCATGCAACGCCAGTTCCCCAAGCCCGACGAGATCTTCGAGCTCATGCGCTTCAAGAAGCCCGAGTTCGACGCGAGGAAGCGCCGGCTGGCGGCCGCGCTGACCATCGAGGACCTGCGCGCCATCGCCCGGCGCCGCACCCCGAAGGCGGCCTTCGACTACACCGACGGCGCGGCGGAGGACGAGATCTCGCTGCGCCGCGCCCGGCAGGCGTTCCGCGACGTGGAGTTCCACCCGTCGATCCTCAAGGACGTCTCCGCCCTGGACACCTCCACGACGGTGTTCGGCGGACCGTCGGCGCTCCCGTTCGGCATCGCTCCCACCGGCTTCACCCGGCTCATGCAGACCGAGGGCGAGGTGGCCGGGGCCGGGGCGGCGGGCGCGGCGGGCATCCCGTTCTCGCTGTCCACGCTCGGCACCACCTCGATCGAGGACGTGAAGGCCGCCAACCCGGACGGGCGCAACTGGTTCCAGCTCTACGTGATGCGCGACCGGGAGGTCTCCTACGACCTGGTGCGCCGGGCGGCGGCCGCCGGGTTCGACACGCTGTTCTTCACCGTCGACGCGCCCGTCGCCGGCGCCCGGCTGCGGGACAAGCGCAACGGCTTCTCGATCCCCCCGCAGATCACCCTCGGCACCGTCGCCGACGCGCTCCCCCGGCCCTGGTGGTGGTGGGACTTCCTGACCACGCCCAAGCTGGAGTTCGCCTCGCTGACCGCCACCGGCGGCACCGTCGGCGAACTGCTCGACGCGGCGATGGACCCGACGATCAGCTTCAAGGACCTCGACGTGATCCGCGCGATGTGGCCGGGCAAGCTCGTCGTCAAGGGCGTGCAGAACGTCGCCGACTCCCGCACGCTCGCCGACCTCGGCGTCGACGGGATCGTGCTGTCCAACCACGGCGGCCGCCAGCTCGACCGCGCTCCGGTCCCCTTCTACCTGCTGCCCGAGGTCGTCAAGGCGGTCGGCGGCCGCACCGAGGTCGCGATCGACACCGGGATCATGAGCGGCGCCGACATCGTCGCCTCGGTCGCCATGGGCGCGCAGTTCACGCTCGTCGGCCGCGCCTACCTGTACGGGCTCATGGCCGGCGGCCGGGCCGGCGTCGACCGGGCGATCGAGATCCTGCGCGGCCAGGTCATCCGCACGATGAAGCTCCTGCAGGTGTCCAGCGTCGCCGAGCTGAACCCCGGGCACGTCACCCAGCTGCGCCGCCTCCTCCCGCTGCGCGAGAGCGGTTCCTGACCCGCGAAGCCGCGGCCCGTTCGGTGGAAAAGCTCTGACCGCGGTCCGCCTCTTTGCGCACGAGCGGCCCATGATCATGTCCGGTTCGCGCCTTATGCGGCGCCCGCAGTTAAGCAGAGCCGTGGAGTGCGCAAAGACACCACTCGCCGGGGCGGTCGCGCTGGCCTGAGAATTTGGCGGTGAGGTGCGGCCGGCCGGCGCGGGTCGCTCCGCCGAGTTGGCGGCCAGGCGAGGCCGGGCCGGCAACCTAGGGCGCGGCGCTTGAGACCGGTCCCGGTGGGCGGCCGGGCGGCGGATGTGGAAGGCTAGGGGCGGAGGACGCCGAAGGGACGAGGTGCCTGTGCCAGTGCCGTCTGACAGCGCAGTGAAGTCGAACGCCGGGCCGGCGTCGCAGCCTGTCGTCAGCCCGCTGACCGCGGCCGCGGTCTTCCTCGTGCTCACGATTGACCCCGGCGGCGAGGACGCGGTCCGCGACCTGCTGCCGGACCTGGCGGGCCTCGGCCGGTCCGTCGGCTTCCGCATCCCCGAGGCCAGCCTGCAGGTCGTCGCCGCGATCGGCTCGGACGCGTGGGACCGGCTGTTCGCCGGGCCCCGGCCGCGTGAGCTGCACCCCTTCCGCGAGCTGCGCGGGGCGCGGCACACCGCGCCGGCGACCCCCGGTGACCTGCTGTTCCACGTCAGGGCCAACCGGATGGACCTGTGCTTCGAGTTCGCCGCGCAGGTGATGAAGCGGCTCGGCGGCGCGGTGACGGTCGCCGACGAGGTGCAGGGGTTCCGCTACTTCGACGAACGGGACCTCATCGGCTTCGTGGACGGCACCGAGTCGCCGTCGGGAGCCGCCGGGAACGGCGCCGCCCTCGTCAGCGCGGACGACGACCCGGACTTCGCCGGGGGCAGCTACGTGATCGTGCAGAAGTACCTGCATGACATGGCTGGGTGGAACGCGATCAGCGTCGAGGAACAGGAGCGGGCGGTCGGCCGCACGAAGCTGGACGACATCGAACTGCCCGACGACGTCAAGCCGGCCAACTCGCACGTCGCGCTGAACACGATCACCGGCCCGGACGGCGAGGAGCGGCAGATCGTCCGGGCGAACATGCCGTTCGGGAACCCGGGCAGGGGCGAGTTCGGCACGTTCTACATCAGCTACGCCGCCACCCCGGCGGTGACCGAGGAGATGCTGTCGAACATGTTCATCGGGCGGCCGCCCGGCAACACCGACCGGATCCTCGACTTCTCCACGGCGCTCACCGGCACCCTGTTCTTCGCCCCGTGCGCGGACTTCCTCGACGACCCGCCGGGACCGCCCGGCGGCGCCGCGGCCGCGCCGGGTGAGGCGGCCGCGGCGCCGGGTGAGGCGGCCGCGGACGGGTCGCTTGGCATCGGGTCGCTCAAGGGCGCGTAAGCCCGCCCGGCCGGGCGGGGCCAGGAAACCGGAAAGCAGTGGGATAGCTGACTGACGCTGGAGGTTCCGATGAACAACCTGTACCGCGAGCTCGCCCCGGTCTCCGCCGCCGCCTGGGCCGCCATCGAGGAGGAGGCCAGGCGCACGTTCGCCCGGCACGCCGCCGCGCGCAAGGCGGTCGACGTGACCGGGCCCGACGGACTGGCCCTCGCGGGCGTGGGCACCGGGCACCTGACGGCGATCGACCCGCCGGCCGAGGGGGTGACGGCGTCGCTGCGCGACTGGCGTCCCGTGGTCGAACTGCGGGTGCCGTTCACGCTGTCCCGGGCCGAGATCGACTCCGTCGAGCGCGGCGCGCTCGACGCGGACTGGCAGCCGGTGAAGGACGCCGCGAAGAAGATCGCCTTCGCCGAGGACCGGGCGGTCTTCGACGGCTACCCGGCCGCCCAGATCACCGGGCTGCGGCCGTCGTCGTCCAACGCCGCCCTGGCCCTGCCCGGCGAGGCGCGGGACTACCCCGACGTGGTCGCCGTGGCGCTCAGCCAGCTGCGGCTGGCCGGCGTGGCCGGGCCGTACTCGCTGGTGCTGTCGGCGGACGCCTGGCGGGTCGTCAGCGAGACCTCCGACCACGGCTACCCGATCCGCGAGCACCTGGCCCGGCTGCTCGACGGCGACATCATCTGGGCGCCGGCCATCGACGGCGCGCTGTTGCTGTCCGGGCGCGGCGGCGACTACGAGCTGCGGCTCGGCCAGGACCTCTCGATCGGCTACCTGTCCCACGACGCGGACTCCGTCCAGCTGTACTTCACCGAGTCGTTCACGTTCGCGGTCTACACGACCGAGGCGAGCGTCGCCATCACCGCGTAGCGCGCGCCGCGGAACTCGCGCACCAGGGCTCGCGCACCGGGCTCGCGCGCGACGCCGACCAGGGTGGCGATCAGCTTCCGGTCCGCCGGGCGGGCAGGACACTCACGGTGCCCGCCCGGCGCGCTTGCGTGGGACCCCGGTTACCCGGGGCCGGTCACGGCGCCGGGCCCGGCGTGCCGGTCGCCCGGATGGCCGCGTCGAGCGCCGCGCGGAAGGCGCGGATCGCGGGGTCGGCCGCCGCGCCGGAGCGCACGCCCGTGGTGAGCTTGCGGCGCGGGTGCCCGGGCAGCGCCCGGACCCGCGCCGCCGGGGGCGGCACCGCGGCGAGCAGCAGGCCGGGGATCACCGCCGCGGCGTGCCCCGTCTCGGCCAGGTGAATCTGCAGCAGCAGGTCGGAGCCCGTGTAGCGCACGTCAGGCTCGAAGCCGGCCGCCCGGCAGGTGTCGCGGGCCCACTGCCCGGGCGCGGTATCCGCCGCGTCGAGGATCCAGGGGACGTCCGCGAGGTCGGGCAGGTGAACGGGCACCGTCGCCTCCTCGGCCCTGGCGTGCCGGCCCTGGGCCGGGAGCACGAGGAACAGCTCGTCGCGAACGAGCGACTGGGTGCGGGCGCCCGCCACCGGGGGGCGGGCGGTGCCCGGGTACTCCTCGCCGAGCACGACATCGAAGTCGTGCGCGAGCAAGCCGGCGAACGCGTCCCCCGCGTCCTGGTGGGTGATCTCCACCCGGAGCCCCGGGTGACGGCCCGCGAGCGAGGTCAGCACCTCGGGCACGAGCGCGAGCAGCACCGACTGGAACGAGGCGACCCGCAGGGTGCCGCGCACGTCGGTCAGCGAGGCGCGCAGGTCGGCCTCGGCCTCCTCGAGGCGCTCCAGGATCACCTCGGTGTGCGCGACGAGAATCCGCGCCTGCGCGGTGAGCCGGACGCCGCGCCCCGCGGGCTCGAGCAGCACCACACCGGTCTCGGCTTCGAGCTGGCTGAGCTGCTGGGAGACGGCCGACGGGCTATACGACAAGGCCCGGGCCACGGCCGCGAGCGTGCCGCGGCGGTCAAGCTCGCGCAGCAGCCGCAGGCGGTGCACGTCAAGCACGGGTGTCGCTCTGACTCATTGGTTAGTTCTTCTTATCGTTACCGCTCGAAAACATTCGCTGGACGAAACGATAGCACATCGGTGAATGTGTATACATGCCGACGAACGAGCAGCCCCGATGACCACGTCCGTTTCTCTCGCCCCGGCCGCCGCTGCCAGCTCCCCCGGCGCTCCCGTCGCATCCGGTTCATCCGGTTCATCGCCCGCGACGGGCGGCCGCACCGGGGCGGCCGCCGCGCTCGTGCTGGGGTCGTGCACGTCGCTCCAGGCCGGCGCGGCGCTCGCGATGCGCTTGTTCCCGGTCACCGGCGCGCCCGGGGCCACGCTGCTGCGACTCGGCATCGCCGCCGCCGTGCTGCTCGCCGTCACCCGGCCACGGGTGCGCGCCTGGCACCCGTCGCAGTGGCGCGCGGCGGGGCTGTACGGGATCAGCCTGGCGGGGACGAACGCGTTCTTCTACGCCGCGCTCGCCCGGCTGCCGCTGGGAACCGCGGTGACCATCCAGTTCATCGGGCCGCTCACGCTCGCGGCGGCGCTGTCCAGGCGCTGGCGGGACGGCTGCTGGGTACTGCTCGCGGTGGCCGGCGTGCTGCTCCTCGGGCTGCGCCCGGCCGGCGGGGCGGGCCGTCCCCTCGACCCGGCCGGGGTGGCGTTCGCGCTGGTGTCCGCGGCGTTCTGGGCGCTGTACATCGTGGCCGGGTCCCGGGCGAGCGCGGCGGTCCCCGGCCGGGGCGGGCTGGCGGTGGCGATGACGGCCGGCGCGCTGGTCCTGCTGCCGTTCGGCGCGCACGGCGCGTGGCAGGTGGCCGCCCGGCCGCACCTGCTGCTGATCGCGCTCGGCACCGCCGCGCTCGCCTCGGTGCTGCCCTACACGCTGGAGCTAGCGGCGATGCGCCGCGCCCCGCGCCGGGTCTTCGGCATCCTGCTCAGCCTCGAGCCGGCCGTGGCCACGCTGGCCGGCTGGGCCCTGCTGGGACAGCGCACGGGGCTGGTGGCGCTGGCCGCGGTCACCGCGGTGGTCCTGGCGAGCGCGGGCGCCGCGCTCACCGCCCGGACGTCTCCGGCCGGGTCGCGGTCTTAGCGGTCACCGGAGGAGTCGGCAACCAGGCCTCGCCGGGCTCGACGACGAAGCGGCAGCCGAGGGGGGTACCACGGCTCGGTCACGCCGGGTGCGGGCGCCGGCTCCGCCCCGGGCTCGTGCCGCACGGAGCGGACGATGGGGGCGCGGGTGACGCCGAACTGCGCGTCGCGCTCCAGCAGGGGGTCGTCGTGGCTGTAGAGCCGCGAGGTGATCGCCTTGAAGCCCGGCTTGTCGACCATTCGGTGTCTCTCCCTGGGACTACCCGGCACGCTATCCGCCGGGCTGGCACCCGGCAACGTGCCGCACGGCATCTCCCGCCCGCCGGCTTTGGGGAAGGACTACAACTGAGAGCCAGCGTTCGGGAGAGGAAAAGTAAATGCGCGCATGGCACGTGGACCGGCCCGGGCCGGTCGAAGACGGGACGCCTCTGGTGGCACGGGACACGCCGGTCCCTGAGCCGGGGCCGGGCGAACTGCTGCTGCGGGTGCTCGCCTGCGGCGTGTGCCGGACCGACCTGCACGTGACCGAGGGCGACCTGCCGCCGCACCGGCCCGGGGTCACCCCCGGACACGAGGTGGTCGGGGAGGTGGTCGCGGCGGGGCCCGGCGACCCGGCCGGGTTTTCGGCCGGCGACCGGGCCGGGGCGGCCTGGCTCCGCTCGACCGACGGCACCTGCCGGTACTGCGCGCGCGGCGCGGAGAACCTGTGCCCCGCTTCGACGTACACCGGCTGGGACGCGGACGGCGGCTACGCCGAGTACCTGACCGTTCCCGCCGCCTACGCGCACCCGCTCCCGGCGGGCTACTCGGATGCCGAGCTCGCGCCGCTGCTGTGCGCCGGCATCATCGGCTACCGGGCGCTGAAGCGGGCCGCCCTGCCGCCGGGCGGGCGGCTCGGCCTGTACGGCTTCGGCGGCAGCGCGCACCTGGCCGCGCAGGTCGCGCTCGCCCAGGGCGCGACCCTGTCGGTGATGACCCGGGGCGCGCGGGCGCAAGAGCTCGCCCGGTCGCTCGGCGCGGCCTTCGTCGGCGGCCCGGCGGACATGCCGCCCGAGCCGCTGGACTCCGCGATCCTGTTCGCGCCGGTCGGGGACCTGGTGCTGCCGGCGATGGCCGCGCTCGACCGCGGCGGCACCCTTGCGATCGCGGGGATCTACCTGACGGATATTCCGGCTTTGTCGTATGACCGGTACCTGTTCCAGGAACGCCAGCTGCGCAGCGTCACCGCCAACACCCGTGCGGACGCCCGGGAGTTCCTCGCGTTCGCCGCGGAGCACAAGCTGTCGGTCACCACCCACGACTACCCCCTCGACGCCGCCGACCGCGCCCTCGCCGACCTCAAGGCAGGCGCCTTCGACGGCGCCGCCGTCCTCATCCCGTAGCTTTGCGACCGGGGCGTGCCCGGCCGGGACGTGCCCGGCCGGGACGCGCGAGGAGGTCTCGCCCCGCCACGCTGGCTTGCCGGGCGAGGCCGCCGCGTTTTCCCCTAATATCGGAGTTGCCCTTTCCCGTGCGGAAGAAGATGCCCCATGCCTGACTTGCCTCCAGCGGCCGCCGAGCCAGAGTCCCGTGATCCGCTCGGCCTCCGCTTTCCCAACACTGCCCGGGTCTGGAACTACCACCTGCGCGGGAAGGACAACTTCGAGGTGGACCGGCGGGCGGCCCAGGCGGTCGAGGAGATGTCGGTGAAGATCGGCGTGCCGCTCGCCGCCGACACCGCCGTTGAAGGCCGCCACCTGCTGCAGCGGATGGTGGACTACCTGCTCGGCCAGGGCATCCGGCAGTTCCTCGACCTTGGCTCGGGGCTGCCGAGCATGGCCAACACCCACCAGATCGCGCACCGGACGGTGCCCGACGCGCGCGTCGTCTACGTGGACATCGACCCGATGGTCTCCTCCCACGCCAGCGCGCGGATGGCCGGCGCCAACGTCGCCACGCTCCGGGCGGACCTGCGCGAGCCCGAGCGGGTGCTCGGCGACCCGGTGGTCCGTGACGTGCTCGACTTCGAGCAGCCGGTCGCGATCATGTTCATCTGCGTCCTGCACTGCCTGTGGGACAAGGAAGACCCGTGGGCGGTCGTCCGGCGGTTCCGCGACGCGGTGCCCTCCGGCAGCCACCTGGCTATCAGCCACATGACCAACGAGATCCACCCCCAAGGGGCGCAGGCGATCTTCCAGATGACCCAGGACCTGCACTGGAACACCCCGCTCGTCTCGCGCAGCCGCGCTGAGATCATGCGGTTCTTCGACGGGTTCGACCTGGCTGAGCCCGGCCTGGTGTCCCCCGCCCAATGGCGGCCCTACCTGGACAACCCGCTCCGCAGCGCCCAGGAGGACGGCAGCGGTGGCGCTCCCGCGCTCCGACTGGTCGTCCCGGAACGGTCGAAGGAGGACCGCGGGGCCGAGTGGCATCTGTGCGGGATCGGCGTCAAGCCGTAGGCGGCCCGCCGAGCCGACCGCCCCGGTAGCGGCGGGTGCCAGCGCGACGGACGGGCAGCCGCTGGTCCCGGTGCGGTCAGGGGCGGGTGGGCTGGACGCGGCCGACCGGTATCACCGCGGGGAGGCTGGCGGCGCACGCCTGGGCGAGCGGCAAGAGCACGTCGGCGACCTCGGCCAGGCCGGCGGCGCCCATCCGGGTCCACGGCCGCGCGGCGGCCTGGTCGGTGGCGGCCTCCACCGCGTCGTGCACCGCGCGTCCGGCCGCGGTTACCGTCCCGTCCGCGCCGGTCAGGCCGCGCTCGGTCAGCCGGGCGGCCGCGGCGGCCCACTGCTCGTCGGTCCAGCCGCGGACGGGCTGGATGAGCTCGCGGGACATGACCTTCGTGTCCTTCGCGTCCTTCGCGTCCTTCGCGCACCGCAGCACGACCGCCTCGCAGCCGTCGATGTCGGCGGCGGCCAGGGCGGCGAAGTGACCGTCGCCGCGGTGCTCGCGCAGCAGCGTCGTCGCCTGCCACAGCCGGGTCAGCGGGTCGCCGGAGGGCGGCAGTTCGGAGTTCGCCGCCGACAGCGCGCGCCCGGCGAAGTCCAGGTCCGCCACCGCGCGCCACAGCAGGTCCGCCGCCTTCGCCGCCTCGGCCTCCCGGCCGCCCAGCAGCCGTCGTAGCGCGGCCGCCGCGCCCGTCTCGCGCACCGCGATGGCGTCCTGCGGGGTGACCAGGTCCCACACGCCGGGAATCGCCCGGGCCACGAAGGCCGGCGCGAAGTTGTAGAACGACGCGGCGACCACGGCCGCCCGCGTGCCGCCCAGCGGCGCGGCCCGCCCGGCGAAGTAACCGCGCCAGTAGCCGCGCAGGCCGGCCTCGGCGAACGCGCTCAGCGCCTCGGGCGCGAAGTACGTCACGTCGTGGACCGGCTCGAACATCGTCCACATCGCCCGCGCCGCGCTCATCGTGTCCGCCACGACCGCTCCTTCCGCTTCAGCGACAGCGTAGCGCCTGGACGGCGACCGCTACCGCCGCGTCGGCAGGCCTTCTCGTTTCACGGCCCTTTCGCGCCGGTGGACCAGCCAAACCAGGCGGTCTGAGCGCAGGCCGGCCGTCCTTGCTCCGGTCAGGCGCGCGGAGTAGAACGGAGCAATGGGAAGACAGGCGGCCTCCGCACTGTACGTGCTGGTCATGGTGGCGGTCATCGTCGGCGTGGACGTGCTGTTCCTGAGGCACCACTTCTGGTGGCGGCTGGCGTCGAACATCGGGATCGTCATGGTGTTCGCGGTCTTCTACCTGGTGGTCCTGAGGCGCCGGTGAGCGCCCCGCCCGTCAGGAGCCGGCCTGGCTGATCGCGGCCGAGATCAGCGAAGAGTCGATGATCGCGCCGTACGACGGCGGATCGGGGAACAGGCCCGTGGACTTGTGGAAGGCGGACGCGGCATAGGCCGGCCGGTGCTTCCCGCGGCGGCCCGCGAACGCCCTCACGGCGGCGCGCGCCAGCCGTCACCGCGCTCACGAGGCAGGAAGCCTGGCGAACGATCCGGTGTTGTAGCCGTCGTTTGCCCATTGCTCATGACACGGACGGGAATCACCATGACAGAAGCCAATAACTGGAACCAGGGCGTCATCGAGGAGTTCCGCGCCAACGAGGGCCGCGTCGGCGGCCCCTTCGCGGGCGCCCCGATGATCCTGGTGCACCACGTCGGCCGCACGAGCGGCAAGGAGTACGTCAGCCCGCTGGTGTACCTGCCCGGAGAGGACGGCGCGATCTACATCTTCGCCTCCAAGGGCGGCGCGCCGGACCACCCCGACTGGTACCGCAACCTGATCACGGCGGAAGCGACCACCGTCGAGGTGGGTAAGGACACCTTCCAGGCCGCCGTCACCGAGGTCACCGGGGCGGAACGTGACCGGATCTACGCCGAGCAGGTCAAGCGCATGCCCGGCTTCGGCGAGTACGCGCAGAAGACCGAGGGCATCCGCACGATCCCGGTCCTGCACCTCGCTCGCCAGTAGGCCGGCCGCTGCGCCGTCAGCAAGATCGCTTGTAAGAAATCCTTGGCGTTACGGCCCCTCCAGGGGCCGTAACGCCAAGGATTTCACGTCAGTGATCTCGGGCGGCGGGGCACGTTTCATCCCGAACGCGCTGCGGTACGCGGCGAACTCGCCGGCACCTGGCGGCGGGCGAACGCGGTGCTGACCGTGCAGGCCTGGCGGCGGGTCTCCGCCGCTGAGCGGGACGCGGTCGCCGCGGAGGCCGAGTCGCTGCCGCTGCCTGGCCTGAACCGGAGGGTCAGCGTCCGCTGGGAGGACTAGCGGCCCAGCGGTCGAGCGTCTCGGCGAGGACGCTACCGTCCCAGAGGTCGAAGTGCGCCAGGACCAGCGTGGTCACCGCGTCGAGGAGGCCGCCGTGCGCCGCGAACAGGGACCTGATCGCGGCGCACGGCGGCCACCGGCCCGGCTACCGCGCGGAGTAGCGCTCGCGGCGGATCGTCGTCTTCTTGCCCCTGATGCTGACCTGCCGCAACGCGGCGACCACGTCGTCGGCGGCCGACTCGGGCACCTCGACGAGCGAGAACCGGTCCGCGATCTCGATCGCGCCGATGTCCCGGCCGGAGAGGTACGACTTGCTGGTGATCGCGCCGACCAGGTCCTGCGGCCGGACACCGGAGGAACGGCCGTTCCCCACGAACAGCCGGGTCGTGCCCTGGCCGGCGGGGCGGCCGCGCCGCGGCTCGCGTCCGCCGGGCTCGCGCCCGCCGGGCTTGCGGCCGCGGCGGTCGTCCTCCGGCAGTTCGACGGCCGGCAGTTCCTCGGTGTCGCCGGACGTGCCGTTCGTCTCGTGCGCCAGCTTGACCGCGGCGAGCGCCACCTCGAAGAGGTCGAATTCCGCGCCGAGCGGCTCCACCACGTCCCGGAACGCGTCCAGGTCATCGGTGAGCAGGCTGTCCCGGATGGCCTCGCGGGTCAGCTGCAGGCGCCGCGCGCGCAGGGCCGCGACCGTCGGCAGCTTCTCGACCGCGATCGGCTGCCCGGTTGACCGCTCGATGACCTTGAGCATCCTGTGCTCGCGCGGCTCGACCAGGGTGATAGCGGTGCCCTCCCGGCCGGCCCGGCCAACGCGGCCGATGCGGTGCACGTACGACTCGGGCGCGCTCGGCACGTCGTAGTTCACCACGTGCGTGAGCTGTTCGATGTCGAGGCCGCGGGCGGCCACGTCGGTGGCCACCAGGAGATCGAGGTTCCCGGCGCGCAGCCGGCCCATGACCCGGTCGCGCTGCGGCTGGTCCATCCCGCCGTGCAGCGCCTCGGCGCGGTAGCCGCGGCCGTTCAGGGTCTCGGTGAGCTGGTCCACCTCGTCCCTGGTCCGGCAGAAGACCACCGCGGCGACGGGCGTTTCCAGGTCGAGCACACGGCCGAGCGCGGCCGGCTTGTGCCCGCGCGGCACGAGGTAGGCGGTCTGCCGCACCAGGAGGCTCTCGCCCGACGCCGACTCGGACACCGGCTGGCGGCCGAGCTCGACCCGGATCGGATCGCGCAGGTGACGGCGCACCATCCCGTCGATTCGCGGCGGCATCGTGGCCGAGAACAGCGCGGTCTGCCGGCTCTCCGGGGTGTGGCCGAGGATCTCCTCGATGTCGTCGGCGAAGCCCATGTCGAGCATCTCGTCGGCCTCGTCGAGGACGACCACGTCAAGGCTGTCCAGGGTCAGCGATCCCCGGTTGATGAGGTCGAGCGCACGCCCCGGTGTCGCGACCACGATGTCGACGCCGCGCCTGAGCGCGCCCAGCTGCCGACCGATCGGCGCGCCGCCGAAGACCGCCAGCACCCGGGCGCCCATGTCCCGGCCGTAGCTGAGCATCGCATCGGAGACCTGCACCGCCAGTTCGCGGGTGGGGACGAGCACCAGCGCGAGCGGCTGCTCCGTCCGGCCGCCCTCGGCGAGGACCCGCTGGAGCACGGGCAGCGCGAAGGCGGCGGTCTTCCCGGTCCCGGTCGCAGCCTGCCCGAGCAGGTCACGCCCTGCCAGCAGCGGCGGGATGGCGGCCTGCTGGATCGGCGTCGGCTCCTCGTAACCGAGGCCGGCGAGCGCCCGGCACAGCTCCGGGGCCAGCGCCAGGTCGGCGAAGCCGCTGGCGTCCTGGCCGTTGTCGTCGTTCACGGCAATTGTCTTGCTTGACAGCACTCATTACTCCTGCGGTGGTTTGCACGCTGGGCTCGCGCTACGACAGCGCGAGTCCGGCCGAGGCTCATCCAGCGCAGCGGTAACTTTCCTGCTAGTCGCCGGGTCGCGGCGACAGCGCTGACATTTGAACTCGACCACCGTCACGACGGATTGCCGTCGGGACGGACCTACGGGACCGGCATCATCAGGTGCCAGCCTCGGTTAACTCCTCTGGTGGGCGGGCGGCGCCACCCGGGCCGTTCTCGACGTGACTTCCCCCTGTCCCTGAGGGGGCGCCCACAGCAAGCGGTGACTGCGAGCGTGCCGAGTATACGTTCACAGAAGACAACCATGACCGCGTTCTACAGCGAATTCCGCGCTCCGTTCATTCCCGCCCGCCACGAATCCCCGCCAGCGTAGCCGCACGGCCCCCGGGCGTTTCCGTCGGGGCGGCCCGGCGGCCCGTAGGTTGGTGGAAGAATCGCAGTTACTCGCGACTGGCCCGGGTAGGCAGCGGGCCGGCCCTGTCCGCTCATCCCAGCAGAAAGGTCCGCCATGCGCTATCTGGATGTCGGCACGCCGCAGCAGATCTCCAAGATCGGCCTGGGCACCTGGCAGTTCGGGGCCGGGGAATGGGGCTACGGCGAGGACTACGCCGGGCTGGCCGGCGGCATCGTCCGCCGCGCGGCCGAACTCGGCGTCACCCTGTTCGACACCGCCGAGATCTACGGTCACGGGCGCAGCGAGCGGATCCTGGGCGAGGCGCTGCGCCAGTTGCCGGCGGAACAGCCCGTCTTCCTGGCGACGAAGGTCCTCCCGGTGGTTCCGCTCGCCCCGTACGTGCAGCAGCGCGCGGTGGCCAGCGCCGACCGGCTCGGCGTGCGCCGGCTCGACCTGTACCAGGTGCACCACCCGAACCCGCTGGCCTCCGAGGAGCCGATCATGCGCGGCATGAGCGCGCTGCAGCGCGTCGGCCTGGTCGGGGAGGTCGGGGTCAGCAACTACTCGCTGGAGCGCTGGCAGCAGGCGGAGAAGGCGCTGGGCGGGCGGGTGCTGAGCAACCAGGTCCGTTACAGCCTGGTGGACCGCCGGCCCGAGCACGAGCTGCTGCCGTTCGCCGCCACGGCCGGCCGCGTGGTGATCGCCTACAGCCCGCTGGCCCAGGGCCTGCTGTCCGGCCGCTACGACCGGGAGCACCGCCCCGGCAACCGGGTTCGCGCGGGCAACCGGATCCGGCCGGGCAACCCGCTGTTCCTGCCGGAGAACCTCGACCGGGCCGCCGACCTGATCGGCGTGCTGCGCGAGGTGGCGGACGCCCACCAGGCCACCCCGGCCCAGATCGCGCTGGCCTGGGTGATCCGGCACCCGGCGGTCACCGCTATCCCCGGCGCGTCCAGTGTCGAACAGCTGGAGAGCAACGTCGCGGCCGCCGACATCGAGCTGGCACAGGACGAGTACGCCGCGCTCGGCGCGGCCGCCGACCGGTTTCACCCGCTCGCCGGCCGCGACGCGCGCTCCGCCCGCACCCAGGACCGCGTGCGCCGGCTGCGCGCATGAACGAGCGGTAACCTCCCTGCTCACCCGTGCTGTAGGGTGCGGCGGGTGATGATTCGTCAAGCGCTGCCCGGCGAGTACGCGGCGGTCGGGGAGCTGCGCGTGTCGGCGTACCGGGCGCTCGGGCTGCTGCCCGAGGGGAGCGGCTACGCGCAGACGCTGCGGAGGTTCGGCTTCGACGGCGACTGCACGGTGCTGGTCGGGCTGGGCGAGGCGGACGGGGAACTGCTTGGCACGATCACGCTGCAGCCGTTCGGGCCGGACAGCGAGCTGGCCCGGGACGCGACGGAAGCGGACCTGCGGGCGTTCGCGGTCTCTCCGGCCGCGCAAGGCCGCGGCGCCGGGCGCGCGCTGCTGGCCGCCGCGATCGACGCCGCCGCCCGGCGCGGGCTGCTCCGGCTGCGGCTGTGCACCCGGCCGCCCATGAAGGCCGCGCAGCACCTTTACGCGGGAGCCGGCTTCTCGCGCACCCCTGACCTCGACTTCGAGCCGTCGCCGGGGATCGCCCTGTGCGCCTACACGCTGCCGCTGCGACCGGCCCTCACGCGGCCTTAGCCGCCGGCCCCCAGCGCCTGAGGCCGCCCGATACGTCGGTCCGGCTGAGCACCCGGCACCGGCCGGCGAGGGCGGCGACGACCCAGGCCAGCATGATCGCCAGCCCGGTCCACGGTCCGGCCGGCCCTGGGAGTCGAGGAACAGCAGCGGCAGCATGATGACCAGGCTGAGCACCGGGCCGCGGGTAAGCGCGGCCCGTCCCGGCGCTCAGCCGACCGCGATGACCGTGTCCCTGTCGCCGGACAGCAGCAGTTGCGGGACCTGGGCGAAGGAGTACGCGTCGCTGGCGACGAGGGTGAACGCCCAGATCACGTCGAAGCGGTCGGCAGGCCACGCCTTCGGGATGACGGTGTCGTGGACCAGCGGTAGCGCGGTCGCCAGCGCGGGAATGTGGGTGTGGTCCCAGCAGATCAGCACGGCACCCGGCCCGCTGCGCGCCAGCGCGGCCGCCAGCTCCGGCTCTTGGCCCTGGGCGAAGTCGGCGGCGATCGCGATCCCGAGCCGCTCCGATATGCCGCTGATCGTCTGGTGGGTCCGGTGCCGGCCGGCCTTGCTCCGCTCACCGTACGAGGGCGAGACCAGCATCCTGGGGACCCGCAGTCCCGGCCGTAGCGGCCCCCAGGTCGGGTCGAAGAGCGCCGCCAGCGCCCCGGAACGCTGCCAGCCGCGCGGCAGCAGCGAGTGCTCATCCTGGTTGCCCTGGTAGTCAACGCCACTGTTCGCGGGCGCGGACCGCCGGTGGGCCGGCTCCTCGGGCTTCTCGCCGTGCCGGATGATGTAGATGACGTCCGGCGGCGCGGACTGGTGACTCATGCGAGGAATCCTGTCACAGGGCGCGCAGTGCGCGCCCGTGTTCAACGCCGGGTGCCGCTGCCCGTACCGTGAGCCTCGTGACTACTGTGCTTGATCATCTTGCTATCGGCTCGCGGGCCCTGTCCGGCGGCTGGGAGCTGTTCGGCGGCGTTCTCGGCGGAACCTGGGCGTACGGCGGGAACGCCGCCGGGTTCTGGTGGGGCCAGCTGGAGTTCGCCGCGGGCCCGAAAATCGAGCTGCTGACCCCCACCGGCGGTCCCGACTCCGCCTTCCTCAACCGTTTCCTCGACACCCGCGGCGCCGGCCCGCACCACCTGAACTTCCTCGTCAGCGACATCGAGGAGACGCTGGCGCTGGTCACGGCGGCGGGCATCGAGCCGGTCGGCGTCAACCTCGCCCATCCCGGCTGGAAGGAAGCGTTCCTGCACCCGCGCGACGCCCACGGCATCGTCATCCAGGTCGCGCAGCAGGCCAGCGCACCGCCGCCGTCCGCGCCGCCGCGCGAACTGCCCGAACCGGGCCCGTCGTCCCGGCTGGACCTGATCGAGCACCATGTCGGCGACCTGGACGGCGCGGTGCGGCTGTTCCAGGAGGTTCTCGACGGTCAACTCCACCACGCCGACGCCGGCGCCGCCGAGCTGGCCTGGCCCGGCGGCAAGCGGATCAGGCTGGTGCGGCGGGACGGCCTGCCGCTGGGCGGCGCGCTGCACCATGTGCGCTTCGCCCGCGCGACGGGCACGTACAGCGCGGACGACCGCGAGCGCGCGGGCCAGCTCGCCGAGCACCTCGGCCTGACCGTGGAACTCTCCGGCTAGCGGCTGGACCGTCGCTGGTGTGACGCCGAGAATGCTGTCAGGCCCGGTGACCCGGGCGGGACAGCCGGGTTTCCTGTTTGGGGGTGGGGATGAATTCACCGGGAGTGTTCGCGGACCTGGCCGCCCAGCGCGCGTGCTGGCATCCCGTCGCGTTCGCGGACGAGGTCGCCGGCCGCCCGGTGCACGCCGACTTGCTCGGCGAGCCGCTGGTGGTCTGGCGTGGGGCCGGCGGCCTGCGGGTGATGTCCGACCTGTGCGTGCACCGCGGGACGGCGCTGTCGCTCGGCTCGGTCCAGGGCGACGAACTCGTCTGCCCCTACCACGGCTGGCGCTACGGCGCCGACGGCCGGTGCACGGCGATCCCGCAGAAGGAGGACCCGGCGGTGGTCCCGGCCAAGGCCCGGGTCCGGGCATTTCGCGCGCAGGAACGGTACGGGCTGGTCTGGGTCGCGCTCGAGGAGCCCCGGTGGCCGCTGCCCGAGGTCCCAGAACTGGAAAACGGCGACTGGACGGTCGTTCCCGCCGGGCCTTACCGGTGGCGGTGCGACGCGGCCCGGCAGGTGGAGAACTTCACCGACTTCGGGCACTTCCCCTGGGTCCACCCGGGGCTACTCGGCGACCCGCAGCGACCGGTCGTCCCCCAGCACCAGGTGCAGGCCGACGGCCACGTGCTGCGGTACGAGATCGTCCGCCCGGAGGCGCCCAACAGCGACGACTTCCCGGTATTCGGCAACGAGCAGGCCGGGCCGCCCGAACGGCGCAGCCGCTACGAGCTGCACCTGCCCTACACGATCGTGCTGCGGCTCGGCTGGGGCGGGCAGCGCGGCATGGTGTACTTCTTCGCCTCGCAGCCGGCCGGGGCCGACCGCTGCGCGGGCTATGTGCTGATCGGCCGCAACTACAACCTCGACCAGCCGGACCGGGTGATCCGCGACTTCGAGGACACGATCTTCGGCCAGGACCAGGTCGTCGTCGAATCACAACGACCCGAGCGCGTGCCGTTCGACCTGGCCGCCGAGCTTCACCTGCGCTTCGACGCAGTTGCCGTCGCCTACCGCAAGGCCATGC
>DAHWEX010000790.1 GCA_027326205.1 Actinomycetota bacterium | reverse complement strand
GCCTGCGCGAGCGCCTGCGCCTTCTGCTCCTGGCTCATCGCCACCTCGTTCCTTGCTTCATTCGCGGACAGTGCAGGGGAAGCGCGGGCGCTGCGCTCGCCCGCGGACCCGTCGCCGTCCCGCGGGCGGCTGGCTGCCTTCAGCGCCACCGGTGCCGAGTGCGCTGTCAGCGGCTCTAGCGGACGATCAGGACGGGGCGGTCGGCCAGGTGGATGACCTTGTGCGCCGTGCTGCCGATAACCAGTCCGGCCAGGTCGCCGCGGCCGCGCGAGCCCATGACGATCAGGCCGCAACCGAGTTCGATGGCGTCGGCGACGATCTCCCGGGCAGCCTGGCCGTACATCGTGTCCTTCACCACCGCGTGGGCCTTGACCCCGGCCCTGGTCAAGATCTCGACCGACTCCGCGACCTCAGCGCCGGCCTCACCCGGAGTCTCGTGCGGCGGCAACGGGCCGGCCTTGCCGCCCAACCCGAACTCGCGCAGGTGCAGCACCCACACTTCACCGTTGGACAACTGGGCCAGATCCCGGGCCGCCAGGACCGCGCGGTCGGAAACCGGCGACTGGTCGACCGCGACCAGAATCTTGTCGTACATGACCCTCATCTCTCCTGGGTGCGGGAGCAGGGCTGTCCTGCAGTCTTCTTGCCTCTCTCCTGCTTACCGCCGCCTTGGAACTTGTTGCAGTGCCGCTGGTCCGGGACCTTCGCCCTTGTCGGTCACGGCTCCGGGCTGGGGTTCCCGGTTCCCTGCCTGCCAGACACCGCGGTTATCGTTAGGCTCCGGTGTCTCACCGACATCGCGCCGCTGGTGATGCACGCAGCCAAGCGTTAGCCCCACTACCTGCTCCTGACGGGAGAACCTGATGCTGCCGGTGAGCGTGGACACGGTCCGCCTCTTCCTTCACGTGCTGGCGGCCACGGTCTGGGTGGGCGGTCAACTCGTCCTCGCCACGCTTGTCCCGGTGCTGCGCAGGTTCGGTACGGACGCGACGGCCGCCGCCGCCCGCCGGTTTAACCAGGTCGCCTGGTCCGCGTTCGCGGTACTGATCGTTACCGGGGTCTGGAACATCGCCGCGAACTCCGCTCAGGCCGGCCACGACGCCAGCTACCGGACCACGCTCATCGTCAAGCTCCTGGTGGTGGCCGTCTCCGGCCTGAGCGCGGCCCTGCACATCAGGTCCCGGACGCCCCGAAGCCGGGCGGTATTCGGAGCGCTGACCGCACTAAGCGCCCTGGCGGCCCTGTTCCTGGGCGTACTGCTGGCCGGCTAGGCACCGCGCCAGCCGCCTCCCCTGGCCCGCCGGCCGCGGCCGCGCGGTGCCGGCGCTAGCGAACCGGACCGCGGTCATGCCCCTATGACCTATCCGCCCACCGCGTGTCCGATATGCGGCATAGGCCGCATTCTGCAATACTCCCCGCAGAACATGGTCCGGCGGGGAAAGTGCGGGGGCGGGGATCGGGATGGCTCGGGGCAGGGGTAAGGCGACGGTGACCGGAATCTGGGTCGGGCTGGGGGTGCTGCTTGCCCTGCTCGTGACCGGGTGCAAGGGACTCAGCAGCGCGGCCGGCGGCACGGGCTTGTCGCCGGGCACGTCAACGTCGGCGACGTTGGCGGCCACCGCGGCTCATGCCTCCGGCCTGGTTGCCGGGCCTGGCCCCCAGTCGACGTACCGCTTCCAGTCGCAGCCCCGGCCGCGCACCTGCCATTACGTCGTGCTCAGCGCCGCGGCCGGCGACTATCTCCCCGACCCGCGCTGCACCCCCGGCGCCACCAACCCCCGGGTCACCCAGGCCGACCTCGCGTCAACGGTCTGCAGGTCGGGCTACACGGCGTCCATCCGCCCGCCCGCGAGCGTCACCGGCCGGGAGAAGCGGGCCAGCGAGGCCGCCTACGGCTTCACCGGGAAGGCCTCGACCACCGAGTACGACCACCTGATCTCCCTTGAGCTGGGCGGTGACCCCAATTCCGCGCTGAACCTGTGGCCGGAGCCGAACAAGGCCCGTGCCGCCGGCGTCAACAACCCGAAGGACGCGGTGGAGAACAAGCTCAGGAAGCTGGTCTGCGACGCGGTGCACCGCAAGCCTTACCTGCCGCTGGCAAAGGCCCAGTACCTGATCGCCACGAACTGGACGACCGCCCTCGCGCGGGCGAAAACCGAACTGGTCGGCTAACCCGGCCGCGGGGCGGGACTCGCGCCGCGCAGTGCCGTAACACGCCGGCGCGGGCCTGGGCCGATCCGCTCACCGGCCTATGCGCGGCGGGCGGGGTGGCGGATGCCCAATCGGCCCGGCGCCTGGCGGTGACCGGTCATCTCCGCCAGCGAGGGGGCAGTCGCGCTGTGCCGGGCAGAGCGGAGCACGGAACCCTTCGAGGACGTCGCGACCGTCCTGCTGCCGCCGGCCGGCGCCGGGAGCTGAACGGCTCTGGTTACCGGTTGGCGGCGTCGGCCTGCGGTCACCCGGTGAGTGCCGGGGCGCCGCCGGGTCCCGCCGGTGGCGCCCTGGGCGCCCGCGCCCCTTTACCGGCAGCGCGACGCGCGAACCGGAGCACTGGCGGCAGTAACCGCGCCGACGCGCGTCCAGCCGGCACTGGATGCCCTGGATCGCCAGCGCCGCTACCTGCAGCACGATGCCGAGGACGCCGAGGACGCCGGGCATCATGACCGCCTGCGTGCCCGGGGCAGGAGAGCTATCGGCGGCAGCGGGCCCCGCCCGGCTTTCGCAAACATGGTCACGACACTAGTCGACCTTTTTTATTAATGGTCGAGCTATTACGCATGAAGGTTCGCTTATAGATCGCTTCTAACCGAGCGCGCAATAAGCGCGCCTTCGGCTGCGATCAGCCCGTGGCCCTCTCCGCTCCCGGCCTAGCATTAATCGCGATGCCGGATATCCACCGAGGCGTGCGAATCGTGAGCAGAGGAGGATTCTCGTGGCAGGCGAACCAGAAAGCGAGAACGGCCAAGCCGGCGACGGCCAGCGCGAAGCGGCTTTCACGGAAGACCGACTGGTGCTCTCCAGGCTCCTCGCGGAGCGCATCAAGGAACTGCATATCACCCGCAGGGAAATTGAAAGACGCTCCAACGTCAGCACTGCCACGATCCGGGAAATTGAACATCCCAGAAGGCCGCGCACCTTTGGCCGGGATGTGCTTGGACCGGTTTCCGAGGCCCTTGGCTGGGCGCCGGACTATCTCGAAAGAGCAGCCTACGGGTCATCTTCCGCAGTGATCGACCCGATAGTCGAGGGCATCATGACGGCGCTCGCCCCCTACCTGGGTAAGCTCGACGCCATTTCCGGGATCCAGGAGGATGTCGCGGCGATCAAGGCCGAGCTTGGCATCAGGGCCGACGTCGTCTACCCGGCTGAGTGACGGAGCCGTCCCGTCCGCTCACGCGGGCGAGCCGAGCGCGCCGATGGTCACCGTCCGTGACGCGAGGGACCGCCGCGAGCGGGCCGCCCGCCGCTACCCGGGTCACCGCAGCGGCCACGCGGGTCAGCGGCGGTGTCGGAACTTGAAAGATCAAGCTCAAAAAATTTACGCTTTTTTACGGTCTACCGGATTGCGGGCGGGGCGCTCCCGGCGCACATTCAAGTTAATTCACGACTTGAATTAACCCTAGGAGAATGGCCGTGACCGACCGTGGATCACCACCCGACCGCCGCGCCCCCCGCCTCACGAGGTTCCGGCGAGCCAGATCACGCCCGGGCCGCCTGAGGCCCCTGCCCATCGTGATGGCGGTCCTCGCCACCATGATGCTGGTAGGCATCGGCGGCATCCGTAACGTCGCCCACGCCGCGAGCGACGCGCCCTACGGCGGGACGCCCGCGGCGGTGCCGGGCACGGTGCAGGCGGCCAACTACGACACCGGCGGCCAAGGGGTGGCCTACAACGTCACCTCGGTCAACGGCACCGCCAACAGCTACCGCTCCGACGGCGTCGACCTCGAAGCCTGCACCGACACCGGCTGCGGGTACGACATCGGCTGGACGGGGTCCGGCCAGTGGTTCAACTACACGGTCAACGTGGCCACGGCGGGCACCTACTCCGTGAGCCTGCGGTTGTCCTCTCCGTACGGGGAAACCGACGGGCTGCACATCGCCAGTGCGGCCGGCGTCAACCTCACTGGTCCCATCGCCGTTCCGAACACGGGCGGTTACCAGAACTGGACGACGGTGACGACCAGCGTGACCTTGGCCGCCGGCGCCCAGACGCTGACCATCGACCAGGACAGCAACGGCTGGAACATCCACTACCTGACGTTCGCGGCGGCCGGCGGTGGCGGCGGCGAGGGTCCGTACGGCGGCACCCCGGCGGCAGTGCCCGGCACGGTGCAGGCGGCCAACTACGACACCGGCGGCAAGGGGGTGGCCTACAACGTCACCTCGGTCAACGGCACCGCCAACAGCTACCGCTCCGACGGCGTCGACCTCGAAGCCTGCACCGACACCGGCTGCGGGTACGACATCGGCTGGAC
>DAHWEX010000780.1 GCA_027326205.1 Actinomycetota bacterium | reverse complement strand
AGCGACAGCGGGGTCACGTCGAGCAGCAGGATGTCCTTGACCTCGCCCTTGAGCACGCCGGCCTGCAGGCAGGCGCCGACGGCGACGACCTCGTCCGGGTTGACGCCCTTGTTGGGCTCCTTGCCGCCGGTCAGCGACTTGACCAGGTCGACGACGGCGGGCATCCGGGTGGAGCCGCCGACGAGGACCACGTGGTCGATGTCGGCCACCTTGGTGTTGGCGTCCTTGATGACCTGCTGGAACGGGGACTTGCAGCGGTCGAGCAGGTCGGAGGTCATGCGCTGGAACTCGGCCCGGGTGAGCCGGGTGTCCAGGTGCAGGGGGCCGTCCGGGCCGTGGCTGATGTAGGGCAGGTTGATCTGCGACTCCATCGACTGCGACAGCTCGATCTTGGCCTTCTCCGCCGCCTCGCGCAGCCGCTGCAGGGCCATCTTGTCCTTGGCCAGGTCGATGCCGTAGCCGGACCTGAAGTCCTGCACCAGCCAGTCGACGATCCGCTGGTCCCAGTCGTCGCCGCCCAGGTGGTTGTCGCCGCTGGTCGCCTCGACCTCGACCACGCCGTCGCCGACGTCGAGGAGCGAGACGTCGAAGGTACCGCCGCCGAGGTCGAAGACCAGGATCTTGGCGGAGCCTTCCTTCTCCAGGTGGTAGGCGAGAGCCGCGGAGGTGGGCTCGTTGATGATTCGCAGGACGTTGAGGCCCGCGATCGTGCCGGCCTCCTTGGTCGCCTGCCGCTGCGCGTCGCTGAAGTACGCGGGAACGGTGATCACCGCGTCGGTGATCTTCTCGCCCAGGTAGGCCTCGGCGTCCCGCTTGAGCTTCTGCAGGATGAACGCGCTGATCTGCTGGGGGTTGAACTTCTTGCCGTCGATCGTGACGGACCAGTTGCCCTCACCCATGTGCCGCTTGACCGAACGGATCGTCCGGTCAACGTTGGTGACGGCCTGCCGCTTCGCGACCTCGCCGACCAGGACCTCGGCGTTCTTGGCAAACGCGACGACCGACGGAGTGGTCCGTGAGCCCTCCGCGTTTGCGATGACCGTCGGCTCCCCGCCTTCGAGGACGGCGACAACAGAGTTGGTCGTCCCGAGGTCAATACCTACCGCACGTGCCATGAGCAGTCCTTGTAGTGTGTGTGAAGTTGAGTCTTCCGGGCTCAAGACTACTGACGCGCGCCGCGCTGTCAACTGACTTGAGTCACCTACACTCAACTTTCCTTATCCCGAAATCATTCCCGCCGCCCGGCGGGCTCGCCGCGGGCTCCGGCCGCGCCCCCGGCGCGGTCGGCCGCGGACACGGCAACGGGAGAACGCTCCGCCGTCGTCTTTCCGTCCGCCGTCTGCTAAGTTACCGATCAGTAGGTTTTTTTGGCTTTCCGGCAACGGACATACGCCTCCAGAACGGCCGGCGATCGCGGTGCGAGCGGCGTGCGCGGTGTGCGCGGTGTGAGTTGCGGCTCAGGACCTTGGGCATCACAGGCCACGCGATTACGCTTGGTCCTCAGGCAGACGAGGAGGTTGTGCGCGTGGTCTTGCGGATGGTGGTCGGCCTTGTGCTGACGGTGGCGGCGCTCGCGGTCGCCGGGCGGCGGGCGTGGTGGCTGAAGCGGCTGGCGCTGTCCGGCCAGCCCGCACCGGAGCGGCTTGAGTACGCGAAGACCCACCTGCCCGGTGAGGTGAAGACCCAGCTGACCGAGGTGATCGGGCAGCGCAAGCTGCTGAAGTGGAGCGTGCCCGGGGCGGCGCACGCGGCCACGTTCTGGGGCTTCCTGGTGCTGCTGCTGACGATCATCGAGGCCTACGGGTCGCTGTTCCAGCGGACGTTCTCGATCCCGTTGATCGGGCACTGGGCGTTCATCGGGTTCATCGAGGACCTGTTCGCCGTGGGCGTCCTGGCCGGCATCGTCACGTTCACCGTGATCCGGTTCCGCAACGACCCGCACCGGGAGGGCCGCCGCTCACGGTTCTTCGGCTCGCACACCCGCGCCGCCTGGGTCGTGCTGTCCATGATCGCCGCCGTCATCGTCACGCTGCTCGTCTACCGCGGGGCACAGGAGAACACCGGCGTGTTCCCGTACGAGAGCGACGGTGCCTGGCCGTTCGCGTCCTGGCTGGTCGGCAAGTGGCTGCACCCGCTGGGGTACGGGGTCAACAGCGTCCTTGAGGCCGTGTTCATCCTGGCCCAGCTCGCGGTGATCCTGGCGTTCCTGGTGATCGTGACCTACTCCAAGCACCTGCACATCTTCATCGCGCCGGTGAACGTCATCTTCTCCCGCCGTCCCAACGCGCTCGGCCCGCTTGAGCCGATGCGATCCGGCGGGAAGGTGCTGGACTTCGAGGAGGCCGACCCGGACACCGATACCTTCGGGATCGGGAAGGTGGAGGACCTGACCTGGAAGGGCATGCTCGACCTGGCGACCTGCACCGAGTGCGGCCGCTGCCAGTCGCAGTGCCCGGCCTGGGCCACCGGCAAGCCGCTGTCCCCCAAGCAGGTCATCCTCGACCTGCGCGACCACGCGTTCGCCAAGGCCCCCTACCTGCTGGCCACCGAGGAGGCGCGGGTCGGCCTCGCCCCGGACATCCTCGAGCTCGCCCAGCGGCCGCTGGTCGGCACCGCGGACCAGGGCGGGGTCATCGACCCGGACGTGATCTGGTCGTGCACCAACTGCGGCGCCTGCGTCGAGGAGTGCCCGGTCGACATCGAGCACATCGACCACATCAACGGCATGCGCCGCCACCAGGTCCTGGTGGAGTCCGCCTTCCCCACCGAGGCGACCACGATGCTGAACAACCTCGAGCGCCGCGGCAACCCGTGGGGCATGGCCGAGGACAAGCGGCTGGAGTGGATCACCGAGCTCGACTTCGAGGTCCCCGTCCTGGACGGCAAGATCCCGGCCGACACCGAGTACCTGTTCTGGGTCGGCTGCGCCGGCGCGCTGGAGGACCGGGCCAAGAAGACCACCAAGGCCGTCGCCGAACTGCTCGACAACGCCGGGGTCAAGTTCGCGGTCCTCGGGCCGCGGGAGACCTGCACCGGCGACCCCGCCAGGCGACTGGGCAACGAGTTCGTCTACTCGATGCTCGCCCAGCAGAACATCGAGACGCTGAACGAGGCGGGCGTCGCCAGGGGCAGCGGCAAGAAGGTCATCGCGTCCTGCGCGCACTGCTTCAACACCATCGGGCGGGAGTACCCAGAACTCGGCGGCGACTACGAGGTCGTGCACCACACCGAACTGCTGGCCAAGCTGGTCGAGGAAGGGAAGATCAAGCCCGTCAACGAGGCGGGCCAGAAGGTCACCTACCACGACCCGTGCTTCCTGGGCCGGCACAACAAGGTGTTCGCGCCGCCCAGGGAGCTCATCGGCGCGGTGCCCGGCGCCGAGGCCCAGGAGATGGAGCGGTCGCAGAACCGCAGCTTCTGCTGCGGCGCGGGCGGGGCCCGGATGTGGCTGGAGGAGAACATCGGCACCCGGATCAACGACACCCGCGCCACCGAGGCCCTCGGCACCGGCGCGGACGTGATCGCGACCGCCTGCCCCTACTGCAACGTCATGCTCGGCGACGCCGTGAACGCCAAGAAGGCCGCCGGGGAGGCCAGGCCCAACGTCGAGGTCATCGACGTCGCCTCCCTGCTGGTCCGCGCGGTCAAACTCCGCGAAGACCAGACCCAAACCAAGCAGTAGCCGACCGAACGGTCCGTCATGAACGCGGTCCGCCGTGAATCCGGCATGAACTTGTGCCGTGCGCCGGGACGCGGGCCGGGACGACGGCCGGCACAGCGACGCCGCGGGCCGGCCGCCGGCCCGGTCCCCGCGGGAAGGCGAGTCAGCCGGGGTTCCCGCCGCACGGGCACCCGGGCCGCGGCGCCGCGGGATCCGGGCCGGCCGGCGCGGCGCGTCGCGGCGCCTCACCGCCGTGCGGCGCCGCGAACCGCGCGTCGCGGTACTGGCGGGTGAGACCGCCGTCCCGTTCGGTGACGAGCCAGTGCCACCACCGGGACTCCGCGTCGTTCTCCGCGTGCAGTCGCCTGCCCGCGCGGCGCGGCAGGCCGATGAGCCAGGCGAGGCACACCGCGCACGTGAGGCGGATCTGCCCCGCTACAACCCGCGGCGTTTCCGTTGCGTTACTAATTGCCCAACCGGGGTTGTCTTTTCGGTACAGGTTGCTACCGTAGAACACGTCACCAGCCCTCTCTCAGAGCTTGTTGACGATTAGTGGTGTTTCGCTGGGCCGGTGTGGCAGCACCGGCCCAGCGGTGTTTCCAGGGACTCCTGGAACTGGAAGATGATCGGACGTCGTCGTCCTGCTGCGGACGCGCGGGGCGCGTGTGCTCACGCGAACTCGGAGCATGGGCCTCGATGGCATAACCTCCCATCAAGAATCGCCGGCTCGCGCGACGCCCGTGGCTAGCGATCTTTGGATCGGTAACCCTGCGGGCCACCGCTCGACCCCGTTGTCGGCGGGTCGCTTGAGGATGCCTTCTGGTCTGATTTCATGGTGCCTTGCGCACGTGCTATTGGCAAGTGCCAAAGTTTGGCATGTGCCAAGAACAAGTGCCATACTCGTGGGACAAGGACACGTGACAGTGGCACGAGCCAACCGGTCACAACTGTTGGTGCGTGCCCAGGAAGTCTGTTCGGCGCCTGACGCGGAAGGAAGCGACCTCCAGTGCCGGATGTGCGCAGCCCTACACTCCGCCGCCGTGAACTGGGCGCGCAATTGCGTGCGCTGCGCCTCGAGCGAGGGCTGACGGTCGAACAAGTTGCCGATAAGTTGCTGTGCTCTCCGTCGAAGGTAAGCCGGATGGAGACGGGGCAACGCGGCGCTACGTTGCGCGATGTCCGCGATCTCTGCCGTATCTACGGATTGACCGACGCGGCGCAGATCGAGCGCCTAACGGAACTCGTCAGGGAAGCCAAGCAGCAGGCGTGGTGGCAGTCCTATGACCTGGACTGGGCCACTTATGTCGGTCTCGAGCAGGCAGCGGAAACCCTTTGCTATTACCAGTCTACGATCGTGCCCGGACTGCTGCAGACCGCCGATTACGCGCGGTCTATGCATAGCGGCAGCCTGCCCGATGAGTTCACCCCGGAAAGAGTCGATGAACTCATGGAGGTCCGGCTTAGGCGCCAGCAGGTGCTTACCCGTGACCCGCCCATGCAATTGCGCGTTGTGCTTGACGAGGCCGTACTGCATCGCGTGGTAGGCGGGCCGGCTGTCATGGCCGCGCAATTGCGTCATCTTCGTGAAATGGCGAATCGGCCGAACGTGGCGCTCCAGGTCATACCGTTCAGCGTTGGCGCCCATCCGGCGATGGAGAATATGTTCAATATCATCGAGTTCGGGACTGTGGCGCCACGGGTGGTGTACGTTGAGGGCTTGATGGGCTGGCTATTCCTCGAACGCGAGAACGACGTAGCCAGGTACACGCGGGTATTTGATTACCTGTGTGAAGTCGCATTGGATCCACAAGAGACAATCGAACTGGTATCTGAGGTGGAGACGCGCCACCGTAACGCGCGCAACTCCGTCTCGGCGGATACTCCCAACCAAAAGTAATACAAATCCTAGACCAGGATTAATTTGCCCGGTGACTGCCGAGTCGCCGGGCTAGAGGAGCTATGGGACAAATGCCCCATTCGAAGAGCGAGAGTGCGCGCCAAGATTGGCGCAAGTCAAAGCGCAGTATGAATAACGGGAACTGCGCTGAAATAGCCACGGCGATGGGGGGCGTCGCCGTTCGGGACTCCACGGACCGGCAAGGTCCGATTTTGCGTTACCCGGCTTCCTCGTGGAGTTCCTTCATCGCTGCGGCCAGGAACGGAAAGTTCGATCTTTAGCTTTTTACTAGATCGTCCGGTGAGGCAGCCGTTTCCGCTGAGCCGGACGGTCTATTTTTTTTGCCGTAAAGGTGTTAGCCGCGCCCCTTAGGTCTCCCAGTCCGGACTCCCGCCTGTTAGTCTGTGAGTTTCTTGCCGCGACGCGAATAGGGTGATTTACGTGCCGATGAGTGTGTGCTTCGCCGGCGGTGGCTGGCGCAAGGCGGCCCGCAGCGTGAACGGCGGCTCATGCGTCGAGGTTGCCTCGACCCGCACTGCCGTGGTCGTCCGTGACTCGGTCGATCCCGCCGGGCCGGCCGTCAGCTACCCCGCGCGCTCCTGGCGGGCCTTTCTGACCCAGGCCAAGGCGGGAACCCTCGACACCCGCCGCGAGCACCGCCACTGACCGCACCCGCGGGAGCCCCCCGCGCGGAGCGCACCGGATCGGCGCGGAACGCCCAACCTGGCCGCCTGTTCCGGTACGATGTGTTGGCAAGGGCGAGGACGGTGCCGCCGGGCACTCGTGCTCCGCTGCGCGGATGTAGTTCAATGGCAGAACATCAGCTTCCCAAGCTGACAGTGCGGGTTCGATTCCCGTCATCCGCTCTCATCACAAACGGCCCGGTCGGAAGCAGATTCCGAACACTGGCCGTTCGCTGTTTTATGGGCCAGATGGGCCGTCGTGCCATTAGCGTGCCATTAGGCGGGCACGGGCACCCCGGCCGGGCCACCCCGGCCGACATCCGGGCCTTTTTCAGGAACCCCGTCTTGTCATGGGACGGGGATTACCTGGGAGCGGACGCCGGCTAGCTGGTTGAACTCGGCTTTCGCGTCGGTGGTGAGCAGGATGCGGTTGGTTGCCGCGGCGGGGGCGCCGCGGGCACGCGGCAGGCATGGGGCCGGAGGCTCGGGTAGCCTGAAACGCTGGACCGTTAGATTTCCTGGTCTTCCGGGCAACGCGGAGCGCTGGGGTGGCCTGACCGTGACGGTCACGGGACTGGGGCGGGGACCGACGGACCGTTCGGAAGAATAGATCGAGGTCTTTTCCTGTTGGGTCTCTGGGACGTTGCGCTGAGTTAGGAGTGCTGCCGCGGTGTCGGTGACAGAAGTTGAGAAGCGGGCGGGGGCCGCCCGCGACGATGGCGTGACGGGCGAGGCCCGGCGGCGGCGGACGTTCGCGGTGATCAGTCACCCGGACGCGGGCAAGTCCACGCTGACCGAGGCGCTCGCGCTGCACGCGGCGGCGATCAACACCGCGGGGGCCGTGCACGGCAAGGCCGGGCGGCGCGGGGTCACCTCCGACTGGATGGCGATGGAGAAGGACCGCGGCATCTCCATCACCTCCGCGGTGCTGAAGTTCGACTACGACGGGCACGTGCTCAACCTGCTGGACACCCCGGGCCACGCGGACTTCTCCGAGGACACCTACCGGGTCCTCGAGGCCGTTGACTGCGCGATCATGCTGCTCGACTCGGCCAAGGGCCTGGAGCCGCAGACGCTCAAGCTGTTCGACGTGTGCCGGTCGCGGCACGTGCCCGTGGTGACCTTCGTGAACAAGTGGGACCGGCCCGGGCGTGAGCCGCTTGAGCTGCTCGACGAGATCGAGCAGCGGATCGGGCTGCGGCCGACGCCGGTGAACTGGCCGGTGGGGATCGCCGGGGACTTCCGCGGGCTGATCGAGCGGGCCACCGGCGAGTACACCGCCTACACCCGCCAGCCAGGCGGCGCGCAGAAGGCCATCGAGGAGCACTTCAAGGACCCCGACGCCGCGCGGGCCCGCGAGGGCGACCCCTACACCGCCGCCGAGGAGGAGCTTGAGCTGCTCACCGAGATCGGCGCCGAGATCGACATGCCGTCGTTCCTGGCCGGGCAGTCGTCGCCGGTGCTGTTCGGGGCGGCGCTGCCGAACTTCGGGGTGCGGCGGCTGCTCGACGCGATGTGCGAACTGGCGCCGGCCCCGAAGCCGCGGGCGTCCCTCGAGGGCGAAGAGCGGGCCGTGAACGCGCCGTTCTCCGGGCTCGTGTTCAAGGTGCAGGCCAACATGGACCCGGCCCACCGGGACCGGGTGGCGTTCGTCCGGGTGTGCTCAGGCAAGTTCGAGCGCGGCATGGTGCTGACGCACGCCGCGACCGGGCGGCCGTTCGCGACGAAGTACGCGCAGGCCATGTTCGGCCAGGAGCGGGAGACGGTGGAGACCGCCTTCCCCGGCGACGTGATCGGCCTGGTGAACGCGACAGCGCTGCGGCCGGGCGACACGCTCTACGCGGACGTTCCGGTCTCCTACCCGCCGATCCCGTCGTTCGCGCCCGAGCACTTCGGCGTCGTGCGGTGCAGGGACGCGGGGAAGTACAAGCAGTTCCGGCGCGGCATCGACCAGCTCGACACCGAGGGCGTGGTGCAGGTGCTGTCCTCGGACCTGCGCGGCGACCAGGCGCCGGTGCTCGCCGCCGTCGGCCCGCTGCAGTTCGACGTGGTACTGCACCGGCTTGAGCACGAGTTCGGCGCGAAGTCGGAGCTGGCGCACCTCGACTACGGGATCGCGCGGCTGACCGACGAGGCGGGCATGGAGGCCCTCAAGGGCGCCCGCGGCGCGGAGGTGCTGACGCGGCGGCTCGACGGGGCGCTGCTCGCCCTCTTCGCCGACAAGTGGCGGCTCAACGCCATCCAGCGGGACAACCCGTCGGTGAAGCTCGCACAGCTCCTCGCGGGCGTCGTCGCGGAGTAAAGGCCGCGCGGATCCCAGGCCGGCGGCAACCGGCCCGGGATCCTGGTTTCTGTCACGCCGGCCCGGGTAGTGGTGGCGGCGGTCGCGGGGGTACCCCCCTACTCCCGGACTGTTTCGCCCGCCTCCGGGGATCTTCTGGTCCCCGGAGGCCGGGCGGCACCGGCCGCTGCCGTCCGCTACTTCATGCGCGCGACGTCGATCTGGTCGAAGTCGCCATGGCCGTTGGTGACGCCGCCGCCGCCGGACCACTGCCACATCAGGGCGTACTTGCTGGCCGAGGTCTGCCCGCCGAAGAACCGGGCGCACGTCGACGACCGGTGCAGGCACCACCCGGTCGGGGCGGACGACAGGTTCGAGGTCTCGGGCCAGTAGGTCCACTCGTAGGTGTTGGTGAGGCTGGCCGCCGAGCCGGCGCCGAAGATGGCGGACCAGACCTGCGCGTCGGAGTAGACGCCGACCTTGAACCTAGAGTGCGCGGTGACGTAGTTCGCGAACCCGTTGAACACCGCCCGGTCGACGATCGCCGGAACGAAGGACGCCCGGGTGACACCGCTGCACGGCGCGGTGTAGACGCTGTTCCAGCCGTTGTCGGGCGCGGGCGCGATCAGCGGCATCTCGATGTCGGCCCAGAGCACCGGGTACGGGATGCCCCTGCCCTTGGCCGCCGCCAGTGCCCACGCCGCCTGCTGCTGCCCCCAGCGGGTGGCCTCCGCGGTGGTGCCGTTGTAGTGCGGGTCGACGCCCGGGCCGCCCATGTACCAGTACATGCCGGTGCCGGTGCCGATGTTGTACCGGGCGAGGTTGGCGTTCGCCTGGCCCGCGTTGACGGGGGTGAAGGCGAGGAAGTTACCGGTCCTGCACCCTTCGGTGCGGGCCCAGTTCCCCAGCATGCCGGTGTACCCGCCGTAGTTGCTGCCGATGACGGGCTCTTGGACCGGATAGTGGTTAACGATGGTGATCGGCCAGCTGTCGGTCCCGTAGGCAAACCCCGTGCCCGGGCTGGCCGCGGCAACCGTGGCGGCCGACGTGGTCGCCGCCCTGGCCGGCAGCGCGAGCGAGCCGACGGCGGCTGCCGCGGCGACTAGGCCGATACCGAGCGTCTTGGAGATCGCGCGCATCTTGCCCCCTGCATTCTTCGTCAGGCTTCTTATCACCTAAGACGTTGCCCACGCCGTCGTGGTTGGCGGAATTGGCAGAATACGCCGACAAAATGCCTGGTCAAACCCGGGGAGCGCCTGGTTTGACCCGGGGGAGCGCTACTCGTGCGCTCCGTGCGCCTCGTGGTCGAACGGCTCGGGCAGGTCAAGCTGGCTGATCGCCTTGCCGTAGGTCAGCGCGGCGAGCTTGGCGATGTTGCTGTGCGCGCCGATGGGCGGCGCGCACTCCACGCCGATCGCGAGCGCGTCCAGGTCGCTCCTGGTGGCCTCGGGGCCGATGAAGCACGGGGCGATCGCGAGGCGGTTGACGCCCATCTCCTTCAGCCGCATCGCGCCGTCGTGCACCGCCGACCTGACGTCCGTCGGCGCGGTGATAACCGGAATGGCGAGCCGGGCCGCGAGCAGCACCGAGGTCACGTTGGCCGATGCCGCCGAGTCCGGGCCGCCGACCGTCGCGATGAGCACGCCGTCGGCGGCGGTGACGATGCTGAACAGGCGGACGCGGTCGGCCCGGGCCAGGCCGGCCTCGGCCAGCCGGATGTGCAGGGCCTCGGCGATCATCGCGTTGGAGTTGATGAACCCGCTGACGAGCGCGTTCGCGCCGCTCGCCGCGACCACCTCGCGCAGCCTGCGCAAGACGGGCGGGTTGACGGTCGCGATCAGCGGGATCACGACGGCGCACGGGCCGCCGTCGGGCCGCCGGGCGGTCGCGTCGGCGAGGACCGTGCGTAGGTCGGACGGGTCGTCCGGCCCGCCGCCCTCGATGCGCGCGGCGCGCACTTCGACCGCGGGGTTGTCCACCCGGAGGATGGCGGCCAGTTCGGCGGCCGGACCGGAGGTGAGGTCCGCATCCCGGCCGGGGACGGCCAGGACGAGCGCGGGCGCGCTCTGCGGCAGGCTGGCGGGCACCGCGCGGCGGTGACGGCCGGTCGGGCGCGGCGGGCGCATGGCCGGCTGGCGCATCGGGAAGGCCTCGTCGCCGCGCTCGCGCTCGTAGCCGCGCGGCGGCATCGGGGCCTCGGGCCCGCGGCCCGGCATTCCGGGCCAGCGACCGGGCATCTCGGGTCCGCGGCTGGGCATTCCGGGTCCGCGGCCGGGCATCTCGGATCCGCGGGCAGGCATCTCAGGCCCGCGGGCAGGCATCTCGGATCCGCGGCCGGGCAGCTCAGGCCCGCGGGCAGGCATCTCGGGCCCGCGGCCGGGCAGCTCAGGCCCGCGAGCGTGTGCTGTGACGCCAAGACTGCCTCCCAGGTCCGCCATGGACTGAGGCGCTCGAGTGGGCAGCGCCCCGGCACCGGGCTGGCGCGAGGGCATGCCGCCGCTAGGTTGCCGCGGGGGGAGGCCCGCCGAGGGGTCGCGAACATCCGTCACGAGCCGCAAGCCTAGCCCCAAGACGTGCGTTGACGCCTCAAAAGCGGTGAAACAGGTGAAGAACGGAACGGTTCCGTTACTAGTCACACACGCAGGGTATCGGATTGTGCCGCATCGTAACGGGGAAAAACGCGAGCCGCCAAGTAGCCTCATCTTATTACCATCAAGTAACATAATGGCAGGAACCAACTCAGGCGGAGCGTACATGGGCCACTACAAGAGCAATCTCCGTGATATCGAGTTCAACCTGTTCGAGCTGTACGGCCGGCAGGACATCCTCGGCACCGGACCGTTCGCCGAGATCGACGAGGAAACGGCCCGGGACATGCTGGCCGAGGTGAACAGGCTCGCGCTTGGCCCGGTCGCCGACTCGTTCGCCGACGCCGACCGCGACCCGCCGGCCTTCGACCCGGCCACGGGCAGCGTGACGATGCCGGAGTCGTACAAGAAGTCCTACCGCGCGCTCCTGGACGCGGAGTGGTGGCGGCTGTCGGTGCCGGCCGAGCTGGGCGGCACCCTGGCGCCCAGGTCGCTCCAGTGGGGGATCGCCAGCTTCATCCTCGGCGCCAACCCGAGCCTGTGGATGTACTACAACGGGCCGACCTTCTCGCTGATCCTCTGGCTGCTCGGCACGCCCGAGCAGAAGAAGTTCGCCCAGCTCGCCATCGAGCGCCAGTGGGGCGCGACGATGGTGCTGACCGAGCCGGACGCCGGCTCCGACGTCGGGGCCGGGCGGGCCAGGGCGGTCGAGCAGCCGGACGGAACCTGGCACATCGAAGGCGTCAAGAGGTTCATCACGGCCGGCGAGCACGACATGGCGGAGAACATCTTCCACCTGGTGCTCGCCCGCCCCGAGGGCGCTCCCGGCGGTACCAAGGGCCTGTCGATGTTCCTCGTCCCCAAGTACCTCGTGAACGACGACGGCACGCTCGGCGAGCGCAACGGCGTCAAGGCCACGAACCTCGAGCACAAGATGGGGCTGAAGGCCAGCACCACGTGCGAGCTGACCTTCGGCGGCGACCCCGGCCGCCCCGCGGTCGGCACCCTGGTCGGCGGGGTACACGACGGCATCAGGCAGATGTTCATGGTCATCGAGCACGCCCGGATGATGGTCGGCCTCAAGGCGATCGAGACGCTGTCCACCGGCTACCTCAACGCGCTCGACTACGCGAAGAGCCGCGTGCAGGGCCCCGACCTCACCAGGCAGTCCGACAAGTCCTCGCCCCGGGTGACGATCATCCACCACCCGGACGTGCGCCGGATGCTCATGCTGCAGAAGGCCTACACCGAGGGAATGCGGGCGCTGGTGCTCTACGCCGCCACGCAGCAGGACGCGGTTCAACTCGCGGCGCTGCGCGGCGGGCAGGACCCGGCCGCCGCCGCCCGCAACGACCTGCTGCTGCCCGTGATCAAGGCCATGGGCGGGGAGCGGGCCTACGAGATGCTCACGCTGTCCCTGCAGACGCTGGGCGGCTCCGGCTTCCTGCAGGACTACCCGATCGAGCAGTACATCAGGGACGCGAAGATCGACTCGCTCTACGAGGGCACCACGGCCATCCAGTCGCTTGACTTCTTCTTCCGCAAGACGGTCAGGGACCAGGGGGCGGCGGTGCGGGCGCTGCTGGCCGAGATCGCGGCCTTCGCGGCCGCCGGCGACGCCGACGGCCGCCTGAAGACCGAGCGGGCCGCCGTCGCCGACGGCGTCGCCCAGGTCGAGGCGATGCTGAACGCGATGACCGGCTTCCTCATCGGCTCGCTGGAGCAGCCCGCGGAGATCTACAAGGCCGGCCAGCAGTCCGTGCGGCTGCTGCTCGCCTTCGGCGACCTGCTCGTCGCCTGGCTGCTCACCCGGCAGGCCGAGGTGGCCGGGCGGGCGCTGGGGCCCTCCCTGCCTGGCAACACGGGGGATTCGCTGAGCGAGTCCGACCGCGACTTCTACGCCGGCAAGCTCGCCGCGGCCCGCTTCTTCACCACGACGGTCCTGCCGCGCCTGGAGAGCGACCGCAAGATCGTGGAGTCGGCCACCAACGACCTGATGGCGGTGCCGGAGGGCGCGTTCTAGCCGGGTTCGCGCGAGCACGGATGCCGAACGGGCGGCGGTTCCACGTGGAACCGCCGCCCGTTCGGCTGACTGATCAGTGACCCGCGCCCGCCGCCGGGCTCACATGCCCTGCTTTTTCAGGTCGCGGAGCATGTCGTCGACCGTCGACTGGCCGGCCGCGCTCGCGGGATCCGCCGGGCCGGCCGGCACCGGCTTGCGGGCGGCTGGCCGGCGCAGCGCCGGGGCCGACCGCAGCAGCCAGGCGGCGAGCAGGCCGCCGACGAGGCCGCCGATGTGCCCGATCCAGCTCACCCCGGGCGTCCCGGGGATCGCGACCTGAAGAATCGTCCAGTACAGCGCCCCGGCCACCAGGCCGACGCCGATGTCGGCGACGTTGCGGTCGAAGAACCCGCGGATCAGCACGTAGCCGAAGTACCCGAAGATAAGCCCGGACGCCCCCACCGTCAGCTCGTTCGGCGACTGGAACAGCCAGACGGCCATCCCGCTCACCACCGTCACGACGAGCGAGACGAACAGGAACCGCCCGATGGACCGGTAGGCGGCCAGCACGCCGAGCACGAAGAGCGGCACCGAGTTGCCCTCGATGTGCTGCCAGGAGAAGTGCAGGAACGGCGCGGTGAAGATCTCCGGCAGCCTGCCCACGTGTTCGGGCAGGATGCCGAACTGCGAGTCGAGCCGGTACCCGTCCGCCCAGTTGGCGACCTGGAGAACCCAGATCAGCAGGAGGAACGCGCCCATGACGACCAGCGCGTCACGGAAATTCCGCAGAGTCATCCGGGACCCCTTACAGCCACGCGAGCATACGAATCGGGTCTTCCAGCATCAAGCCTACGTCCCGCAGCACCGCGGAACCTAGTTCTCCGTCCACGATCCTGTGGTCGAACGACAGCGACAGCGTGGTGACCTTCCGCACGGCGAGCTCGCCGGCGACGACCCAGGGCATGTCCCGGACCTGGCCGAAGGCCAGGATCGCCGACTCGCCCGGCATCAGGATCGGCGTCCCGGCGTCAACGCCGAACACGCCCACGTTGGTGATCGTGATCGTCCCGCCGGCCAGGTCGGCGGGTGTCGTCTTGCCCGCCCGCGCCGTCGCCGCCAGCTCGTCGACCGCCCGGGCCAGCTCCGCGAGCGGCAGGGCGTCGGCCGCCTTCACGTTCGGCACGAGCAGCCCGCGCTCCGCCGCGACCGCGATGCCGAGGTTCACCGGGCGCTTGACCACGATCTCCTGCGCGGCCTCGTCCCAGGAGGAGTTGATCACCGGGTGCCGCCGCACCGCGACGAGCAGCGCCTTGGCCACGAACAGCAGCGGCGACACCCGGACCCCGGCGAACTCCGGCAGCTCGCGCGTCCGCCGCACCGCCGCCATCGTCTCGGTGACGTCCACCTGGAGGAACTCGGTCACGTGCGGCGCGGTGAACGCGCTGGCCACCATCGCCGCGGCGGTGTGCTTGCGCACCCCGCGCACCGGGATCCGCTCCTCGCCCGCCGCGGTCCGCGGCTGGCTGAGGCCGGCGCCCGTCCGCCGGGCCGCGTCCGGTACCTCGTCCACCGCGGCCGAACGGGTCCTGGCTTCGCTGGCCGCCCGCTGGACATCGTCTTTGGTGACCGAGCCCGCCGGCCCGTTTCCCGTCAGCCCGCCCAGGTCGACGCCGAGGTCCCGGGCCAGCCGCCGAACCGGCGGTTTTGCTCTGCTTGCCCCCGGGGGCTGAGGCGGGGCCGGGATGCCCGGCGGCAGCTTGAGCCCGGCCGGGAACACGGGGCCGCCCGCTGGGGGCCCGCCGACGGGCGGGGCGGACGGCGTGGCCGGGTAGGACCCGGGGCGCGTCGGCGCCTTCTTCCGCGGCCGGCGGCTCGTCGACCCGGGCTTCACGCCGTAGCCGACCAGCACCGGCTGCCGGGCCGGGGGCTGCGGCGGCGCGTCCGCTGGCTCGGCTTCCTCGTCCTTGGCCGGCTCCGGCGCCGCGTTCTGCGGCTGAGTCGGCGCGGGCGCGGCGCCTTCGTCGCCGGGCACGTCGATCGCGATGATCGGGACCCCGACGTCGACGGTCTGCCCGGCCTCGACGAGCAGCGCGGTCACCGTGCCCGCGTACGGGCTCGGCAGCTCGACGACCGCCTTCGCCGTCTCGATGTCCACGATGAGCTGGTTGATCCGCACCGTGTCGCCCGGCTTGACGTGCCAGGCGACGATGTCGGCCTCGGTGAGGCCCTCCCCGACGTCGGGGAGCCTGAATTCCTTGCTCGCCACGTTTTCTCCCCGGTCAGTAGGCGAAGGTGCGGTCGACCGCGTCCAGGATCCGGTCCAGGTCGGGCAGGTAGTGCTCTTCCAGCCGGGCGGACGGGTACGGGATGGCGAACCCGCCGACCCGCAGCACCGGGGCCTCCAGCGAGTAGAAGCACTGCTCGGTCACCCGGGCCGCGATCTCCGCGCCGAGGCCCGCGTAGACGGGCGCCTCGTGCGCGATCACGCAGCGGCCGGTGCGGGCCACCGACGCGCTGACCGTCGCCATGTCGAGCGGCGACAGCGAGCGCAGGTCGATCACCTCGACCGACCGCCCGTCCGCGTCGGCCGCGAGGGCGGCCTCCAGGCAGGTGCGGACGAGCGGCCCGTAGCTCAGCAGGGTCACGTCGTTCCCGGGGTGCACCGTGCGCGCCTGGTCGAGGGGGAGCGCGGCGGACAGCGGCGCCGCCGTGTCGACCTCGGCCTTGTCCCAGTACCGGCGCTTCGGCTCGAAGAAGATCACCGGGTCGTCGGAGGCGATCGCGAGCTGGATCATGGCGTACGCGTCGGCCGGGTCCGCGCAGGCGACCACGCGGAGCCCCGCGGTGTGCGCGAAGAAGACCTCGGGCGACTCGCTGTGGTGCTCAACGGCGCCGATCCCGCCGCCGAACGGAATGCGGATCACCACGGGCAGCGCGACCTTGCCCTTGGAGCGGTACCGCATCTTGGCGAGTTGGCTGACGATCTGGTCGGTCGCCGGGTAGACGAAGCCGTCGAACTGGATCTCGCAGACCGGCCGGTAGCCGCGCATCGCGAGGCCGATCGCGGTCCCGACGATCCCGGACTCGGCCAGCGGCGTGTCCACGACCCGGTGCTCGCCTAAGTCCTTCTGCAGCCCGTCCGTCACCCGGAAGACGCCGCCGAGCTTGCCGACGTCCTCCCCCATGATCATGACCTTGGGGTCATTCTCCAGGGACCGGCGGAGCCCCTCGTTCAGCGCGCGGGACAAGGTGAGCCTGGTCATCACTCGGCCCCCTCTTCCGCGAAGCCGCCCAGGTAGGCCGCGTACTGCTCGCGCTCGGCGTCGAGGATCGCGCTGCCCGACCCGCCGCCGGCGCTGGCGTACACGTGGTCGAACAGGGACATCGGCGGCGGGTCGGGCAGCGCCAGGCACGCGGCCCGCAGCGTGGCGGCCAGTTCGTCAGCCTCGGCCTCGACCTGCTCGAAGAACGCGGCGTCCGCCTCGCGGGTGCGGGCGAGGTAGGCACGGACGCGCTCGATCGGGTCGCGCAGCCGCCAGGCCTCAACCTCGCTGGCCAGCCGGTACCTGGTCGGGTCGTCGGTCGTGGTGTGCGCGCCCATCCGGTATGTGAAGGCCTCGATGAGCGTGGGCCCCTCGCCGTCGCGGGCGGCGCGCAGCGCCTTGCGGGTCACCGCGTAGCAGGCGAGCACGTCGTTGCCGTCGACGCGGACCCCGGGGAACCCGAAGCCGCTGGCCCGCTGGTAGATCGGGACCCGGCTCTGCCGCTCCGGCGGGGCGGAGATCGCGAACTGGTTGTTCTGGCAGAAGAAGACGACCGGGGCGTGGAAAACCGCCGCCCAGCCGAAGGCCTCGCTCACGTCTCCCTGGCTGGTCGCGCCGTCGCCGAAGTAGGCGATCACCGCCTCGTCCTCGGAGGCGTCCCGCTGGATGCCCATCGCGTACCCGGTGGCGTGCAGCGCCTGGTCGCCGATGACGATCGTGTACAGGTGGAACTTGTGCTCCTCGGGGTCCCAGGTGCCGTTGTTGACACCCCGGAACATCTCGATGAGCCGGACCGGGGGCAGGCCACGGCACCAGGCGACGCCGTGCTCGCGGTAGGAGGGGAACGCCATGTCCCGGGGGGACAGGGCCCGCGCGGAGCCGACCTGGGCGGCTTCCTGGCCGAGCAGCGAGGCCCACAGGCCGAGCTCGCCCTGGCGCTGCAGCGCGACCGCCTCGGAGTCGAGGCGGCGGACGAGCACCATGTCGCGGTACATGCCCCGGATGTCTACGTCGCCGAGGGGGTAGTCGGGCCGCTCGACCCTCTCGCCCTCGGGAGTCAGCAGTTGGATGGTCTCAGTGGTCACGTGCCACTCCTTCACGTCGTGACCGTGCGGTGGGATCGCCACCGTCGGCCTGACCAGGTTTGACGCCTCGTGTGGTTATACGCTTCATGGGCGCTGTCCAGCGAGGCTGGGCGGGCATTGAATTTCACGCACCTGACGATATATGCCCCGTTTTGACAGGGAGGATTCGTGGCCAGAGTGATCGTTGACGTCATGCTCAAGCCGGAGATTCATGACCCCCAAGGAGAAGCGGTGCTCAGTGCATCACATCGTCTTGGCTTCGGCAACGTGACAGGCGTGCGGCAGGGGAAGCGTTTCGAGCTTGAGATCGACGGGCCGGCCGACGGCGCCGCGGTCGCGGCCATCGAGGAACTGTCGCGCGAACTGCTCGCGAACCCCGTGATCGAGGAGTTCTCGGTGCACACCACGGAGTGATCCGCCGGACACGTACCGACGTGTTTGATTACGGCGGCATGTCGCGGGAAATCGGCGACCTCGCCGAGTCCGGCCGCGGCCTGGCGATCATGCGCGCCTGCGTCGACGGGGTGACCCTGCGCTCGGCCCCGGGGCGGGGGACCCGGGTGGTGCTCGACAAACGCGTCCGCTGGGAGGATCCGCTGTCGCGCACGGCCTGACCTGTGCGTCTCCCGGGGACTGCCCGCCTGCGGGTAAGCTTGGCTGACGTGCGGATAGGCGTTGTCACGTTCCCTGGATCACTGGACGACACCGATGCGGCGCGCGCCGTGCGGTACGCGGGTGCGGAGCCGGTCCGGCTCTGGCACGCCGACCGCGACCTCGGCGGCGTCGACGCGGTCATCCTCCCCGGCGGCTTTTCCTACGGCGACTACCTGCGCTGCGGCGCGATCGCCAGGTTCTCGCCCGTAATGGGTGAACTGGTCCCCGCGGCCCGGGCGGGGCTCCCGGTGCTCGGCATCTGCAACGGCTTCCAAATCCTCTGCGAGGCGCACCTGCTGCCGGGCGCGCTCACCAAGAACGCGGGCCTGCGGTTCATCCACGCCGACGTGCGGCTGACCATCGCCAACGCCGCGACCCCCTGGACGTCAGACTTCGCCGACGGCCAGCGGCTCACGGTGCCGA
>DAHWEX010000759.1 GCA_027326205.1 Actinomycetota bacterium | reverse complement strand
GCGAAGATCGCCGTGAATAACCCTCAATGACAATGACATATCTAGGACTTAGCGTTCTCTGGCTTATTAATCGTGCCACCAGCCGGATCCCGCCATGGCCCAGCGCCCGGGCCTCCGCGCCCAGCAGCAGCCGCCGCCGCTTATCCAGGTGCGGGAAGATCACCGCGAACTTCGCCGCCAGGACCTGCCCCGTCTCCTCCATGCCACCCATACCACAGCAGCATGCCCGAAACACGGAACCTACGGGTTATTTTCCGGCAAGCCCTCAGTGACATTGCGGGGCGGGTCGTCGTCCCCGGGGATGCTGGCGAGACGGTGGAAGGCTGTCACGGCACGAGCGTCCTTGCCAATCACTGACCTTGCGGGCGCCTGGGACCGGTATGAAACTGGTTTATCGCCAGCCCAACGCACGCCAGCGCATAGACCGCCGCGGTAGCCGCCCTTCGAAATAGGCTAAACGCGTGCGGCGATTGATTCTTCTTGTATCCTGAGTCTGCGCAGAAGCCCCCGCACGTCGTGAGTTATGAGCCGTAGCAGTTGCAGATCCGTGACTTGTCTGGTCATAATTGGCCTGACCGGCCGAGCCGGCAAAACACAACCGGGTGGTGATCCAATAATGGGTTCGAGCAATGGCCAGGTCAGGGCGTTGAAGGCGGGCGGATTGGTCGTCTTGACGTTCGGTTTTATTTTCGTGGAGGCAGATGCGGCCGGGCTGCACAGCGGACAGCAGGGGGTAGTGCGGGGCGCCGGCTTCATCGTCGCCCTAGCGCTTTTCGCCGCCATCAATCGGGCCGCCCGTGCCGCCGCCCGTGACACCGCCCGCCGCCCTCGGCTCGGGTGGCAATACTGGATGATCGTGGCCGCTGAGGTGGTCGCGCTCTTGGCCGGGCTTGTGGTGATTAACGGGGTAGCCCGCGCGCATGAACTGACCGTGCCGTGGATCGCCGCCGTGGTCGGCGTGCATTTCTTCGCATTCGTTCGGATGTGGCAGAACAGGGCCTACGCCGTGCTCGGCGTGGTGGTCACGGCACTTGGCGTGGCCGGATTCGTGCTGTATGCCGACGGCGCGTCCGCGGTGACCATCCGTGTAGTGTCGGGCATCGGTTCGGGAGTCGCCCTGTACCTGGCGGCCGCCTACGCACTGGTGCGCCTGCGCCGTTCCGCGATGGGCACGCCGGGCAGTCGGCCGCTGGCGGGGGCCGACCGCTGACCGATTCCGGTTGCTGACGGGTGCGCCGAGTGCGCGCCCGTTGGCGTGTAAAGCCTTTGTGCCGGGGCCGCGATGACGGTTCGGCCGCTTTTTAAGCGATCTTATGCCAGCCGGTAATCAGTTTTTAACGGCCGCCCTTGATGTTGTGTTAAACGGCAGTATCCGGCATTAAGAAGACAGCGGCTCATGATTTTTGTCATCATTATAGTGAGAAAATCTCTGTGCTGCCCCTCGTTGCGGACACAATGAAGGTGATGATCCGCCCGGTGGTGGAGAAGAGACAGGGAATAATGAAATCAATAGCCGATCCACAACCTAGCGTAGCCGCTGGAGATATGCCACCCGAACCGGTGGGATTCCGCTGGTACCTGCATTCTTCGCTGCCAGTTTCCTGGCTGGCGAAAGACGTCATCCCGGCGATCCGCTACTTGCGGCGCACCGAGCGAATGCCCGTCGTCAACGTGCGCCGCGGCCAGCAGCTTCAGCTTCGACCGCGGGTCCTCTTCCTTGGCCTTAGCTGGGCCGTCGGCGCCGGGCTGCGCAAGGACTACATGACCCACCGCCCGAACATCGAGCGCGTGATCGCCCAGGTCGCCACCTGGCGCGGACGGCGGGTCAAGCTCCGCACCGCGGAACGCCCAAGAATAATGCCTGGCTCAAGCGCCGCACCGCGGCGCTGAACCTGCGCAACCTGCTCGGCAGGCATCTTGCCCGCCGCGACGGCGCCTGGGTGCTGGCCACCTGACCAGGGCGGCCAGCCCGCCCGGCCGGACCCTGTGAAGAGATCCGGCCCGCAGCAGGGCGCGTGTCACGCACGGCAAAGACCATAAGGGTCGGCCCGCAGCGCGGACGGGGCCGCCCGCAGTGCTCAGCCACAAGCGGAGACCGGTCCGCGAAGCCACCAGAAGCCGACCCTTTTTCAGCAGGCTCCTAGTTGGCGAACACGGCTTGGGCGCCGCTGAGGTGGAGATGGGCGCGTGCCACTCGTCGAACACCGGGTCTGCGGGCAGCAGCGTGAGGCCCGCATGGCCGGCGACGAGCCGGGCGGTGCTCCGGGCTCGCAGGGCGGGCTCCGTATGCGCTTGTCGTGTTAAGGGCCTGACGTGGATGACGGCGTGGGCGCCGTCGGTTCGCCAGCCGGGGGCCGTCGCCTCAAGGTGCGCGAGCCGCTCGGGCGGCACGCCGACGGCGACGTCGGACTTGCAGGTGCGCAGCGCCGCCACCGGCGCCGGGAAGTAGCCGGTCACGTCGGCGAAGGGCGTCACGGGGTCCCAGTGCGCGTCGCCAACGAGGCGGCGGTAGTTCAGGTCACCCTTGACGATCACCACACCCGCCTGCGAGAGGTCGCCGGCCAGGTCCACTGGAAGGTCGCGGAAGGTTCCCGGGGTGCACCAGAACTCGTGCGCGGCGACCCGCAGCCGGCCTGCCGCCAGGGCGGCCTGCACCCGCCCGGCGATCGCCGCCGCGGCGCCGGGCGCGGCCGCCAGTCGCCGCAGCACGGCCAGCAGGTCGGCGGTCGTCGCGTCCGAGACGTAGTACGGAGACGGCTTGAGGTGCAAGACGACCGCTGCGGCCCGCCCGGTCTCCAGGAGGCGGTCGGCCAGCACCAGGTCCGCGGTAAGCTCGCGGCCCGCGTTGTCTGCCACCAGGTGCACGGACCCCGGCCCGCCGCCGAGCAGCGCCCACAGCGCGGGCGAGTCGTCCGCGACGAGGTCATCGACCCGGTCGCGGCTGGCGGCCGACGGGTCCGACAGCCGGAACCCGAGATCCGCCCGGTTGCCCCACAGGGACGCGGACAGCGCGGCGGCGAGCCCGTCGCGGGCCGGGGCCGCGACCAGCGCGCCGAGGTCGGCCAGGTCACTGGCGAGACCGGGTGCGCCGAGCTCGGCGAGCTTGGTCGGGGCGAACGGGTCGATGCCGTGCCACGGCCCCGCGCGGAAGTAGCCTGTCGCCTCCAGCAGCAGCCGGTAGAAGTACGACTCCGCCCACAGGAACGGCACGTCGACCCACCGTCTCCCGGCATAGCCCGCGGCGGACGCCCGCCAGAAGCCGGCGCCGTGCGCGTCTGCGGGCAACTCCGGAATGGCGCCGTCGAGCGTTCCCAGCAGGGCGTCGAGTGCTTCCTGCACCTGGCGCGGGTACGGGACGAGGCGCCGCACCATGGCGATGAGGTCGGGGTGCCGGCGCAGCAGGACGCCTTCGGCGAACGAGCCGGGCACGTTCGACAAGATCGGCGCCGGGGACTGCGCGGCGATCACAGGGACATCGCGGGTCTGGTCCATGGAACGCATCATCCCGGACCGGCAACGTGCGGCAGGATGGCACCTGCCGCGCTGGCGACGGCGGCGTGCCGGTCCTCGGCGCGGCTGTGCTGGAGCACCTCGTGGGAGGCGAAGTTGCCGAAGACCCCGGCCAGTTCCGGGTCGGTGACCTGCGGGACCGGGGCGTGGCCGGGGACCAGCTGATCGCGGTTCTTCTGCTGATGGTTCATTTACTGCTGTCCTGCGGGCCGGAACAGTACTTCGTTGATGGCCAGCCGTCGTGGCCGGGACAGGACGAAGGTGATGATCTCGGCGACGTCGCCCGCGGTGACCTCGGCCTGGTCGTAGAGCTTCTGGACGCCTTCTCTCGTGCCGGCGTGGGTGATGTGGGCGGGAAGCTCGGTGGCGACGACGCCGGGCTCGATGAGCGTGACGCGGATACCGGGCAGCAGTTCCTGGCGCAGGGACTCTGACCAGCCGTTCATGCCCCACTTGGTGGCGGCGTAGACGCCGTTGCCGGCGCGGGCGGTCCGGCCGGCGACTGATGAGATGTTGATGATGTCGCCGCCGGCGTCCTTGAGCTGGCCGAGGAAGACCTCGGTGGCGGTGATCGCGCCCATCAGGTTGACCTCGATCATCTGCCGGTAGTCGTCGCGCTGGCTGGTGCCGAACGGGCCGAGCAGCATCACGCCGGCGTTGTTGACGAGCACGCTGGCGCTGCCTAGTTCCTGGCGGACGCGGTCGGCTGCGGCCTGAAGGCTGTCGCGGTCGGTGACGTCGGCCGCGATGGCGATGGAGCCGTTGCCCAGTTCGTCGGCGAGCGCGGTGATGCGGTCGAGTCGGCGGGCGAGCAGCGCGACGCGGTAGCCGCCTGCCGCCAGGGCTCGGGCGGTTGCCTCGCCGATGCCGGACGATGCCCCGGTCACGACGGCGACCTGGCTGCGGGTGCTGGTGGTCATCGCGTCAGGCCTCCGGGATCTCGCGGCCGAAGTTCTCCAGGGTGATGGCGTCTGGTTCGGGGCCGCCCCGCTTGCCGGTGTCGAGCCCGTCGATCGCGGCGGTCTCCTGCGCGGTGAGCTCGAAGCCGAAGACGTCGAAGTTCTCGGCGATGCGGTGCGGTTTGGTCGACTTCGGGATGACCTGGCGGCCTTCCTGGATGTGCCAGCGCAGCATGACCTGGGCGGGGCTCTTGGAATGCGCCCGGGCGATGCTGGCGATCACCGGGTCTTCGAGGGTGCTGGTGTGCTGGCCGTCGCGGTAGAAGGTGATCCCGCCGATCGGCGACCACGCCTGGGTCACGATCCCGTGCTCGGCGTTCATCGCCTGGACCTCTCGCTGCTGGAAGTAGGGGTGCACCTCGATCTGGTTCACGGCCGGGACGACGCTCGCGGCCTCCAGCAGCCTGGTGAGGTGCCCGGTCATGAAGTTGCTGACGCCGATCGCGCGGACCTTCCCGTCGGCGTACAGCTTCTCCAGCGCGCGGTAGGCCGCGAGCGTCCTGTCGAAGGCGCTGGGGAGCGCCTGGTGCAGGATCAGCAGGTCGATCTGGTCCACGCCGAGCTTGGCGGCGCTCTTGCCGAAGCCGTGCAGTGTCTCGTCGTAGCCGTAGTCGCTGATCCAGATCTTGGTCTCCAGGAATACGGCGGCACGGCCGGCGGCCGAGGCGTGCACGGCCTCGCCGACCTGACGCTCGTTGCCGTAGGCGGCCGCGGTGTCGATGTGCCGGTAGCCGCTCTCCAGGGCTGCGGTGACGGCCGCGCGGGTCTCGTCCGGCGGTGTCTGGAACACGCCCAGGCCGAGCGCCGGCAGCTCGACGCCGTTGTTCAGCGTGATGTCGGGGATCGTGATGTCGGGGATATTGCCGCTCATAACTGAGATTTCTCTCTTTCTGTTCGCTGAGGGTGGTCAGCGGGTGCTGATCCGGTGCCGTTCGTGGTCTATCCGCGAATCGAAGGACCACACCTCGGCGGGGCGGATAGCGTAACGCTGTCAGCCGCCGGAGGCATCGCCACCACGGCGAAGCCGAGCATCGCGACGGACAGCGCGGCCCGCTTCTGACGCGGCCGGGCGTGCCCGTATGGCCGCAGTACCGATCAACGAGATGGCGGCCGGCCGGCTCGCGGGCGCGGTCGAAGCCTGTGCGGCCGCCGGCATCGAGTCCCCGGTGGTGCTCAGTACCAGCCTGGAGATCGCCCCGGCGGCGGCAGCGGTGGAGCAGTGGGCCGCCCGGTCAGTGACCGCGGTGTGCGCCTACAACGACGAGACCGCGATGGCGGTCCTCGCGGGCATGCGGCCTGGCCGCCCCCGGTGACCTGGCAGTCACGGGACAACCCAGGAAACAAGGGTTAAATAACAAGTTCAGGACGGGTGTCTCAAGACGGGTGTCTCAAGCGAGGGGGATCACCGCACGTACCCGGAACCGGCCGTCCCGCTGCTTGCCTGCCGTCAGTTCGCCCCCGAGCATTCCGACCCGCTCACGCAACCCGCTCAGGCCGCGCCCGCCGGACAAGTCGCGTTTCGCGCCTGCCGGAAGCGGTACCGGAGCGGCGTTGTTGATCACCTCAACCTCGACGTGACGGCCCCGGTGGCCGACCCGGACCGTGGTGGCCTGGCCGGTCCCGTACTTGACGGCGTTGGTCAGGCTCTCCTGCACTACCCGGTACACGGCCAGTTCCACGCCGACGGGCAGCGCGGACTGATCGCAGTCCTCGACCAGTTCCACCGGTTGCCCGCCCATCCGGGTCTGCTCCACTAGGTCCCGCACGGTTCCCATGACCGGGGTTAGCCGCCCGGCCGGCTCGTCTGCCGGCTCCAGGACGTCGAGCATGTGGCGCAGTTCCGCCAGGGACCGCCGGCCGGTCTCACCGATCGTCGTGAGCGCCGTGACGATGCGGTCCGGGGATTCGGTAAGGAACAGGGCGGCGTCGGCCTGCACGATCATGGCGGTGACATGGTGGGTCACCACGTCGTGCAGTTCCCTCGCGATGCGCGCCCGTTCGACCGCGGTCGCGGCGGCGGCCGCGACGCGCCGCTGTCCGGTTTCCTCTGCGCGCCGCTGGCGGACGAAGGCGCCGAGCACCCAGAACACGGCGAGCATCAGGTAAAAGATCAGGAAGTCGGCGAACCGGTCTGGCGACCCGGCCGCGGTCACGACGATCGAGAGCACGGCGTACGCGGCCGACGCCGCCACGGCCAGGCCGCGCCGGAGCCGTTCCTGGTGCGCGCCAACGGAGTACAGCGCGAGATACAAGGTCACGCTGCCGAACTCCGGCGGGTAGCCGAGCGATTCGTAGACCGAGAAGGACAGGCCGACGACCGCCAGGCACGCGGCGGGCCAACGGCCGCGGACGGCCAGCGGCAGCGTCTGCAACAGCACGAGGACTAGGGCGAGACCGTCGGCTGACCGCCTCGGCAGGTCACCGAACTCTGGGCTCGTGACCGAGAGCGCCGGCACGAACGCGAGGCCCGTGAACACGGCGGCGAGCCATCGGTCCCACACGACGGCGTCGTAGGAATGCCACCGTTCCCGCAGCATCCGCAGCATCCGCAGCCCTTCGGCGGCCCAGGCCCTCGGCATGACACAGAGCCTAACCTCATGGCGGGCCCCGGTGATCCCCCGTGAGAGCTACCGGCGAATGCCCGCTGCACGGTGATTCGCGACCTGGTCCGCGGCTCCTACCTTCCTAGTCATCGGCCGTCACCACGGCCAGCCGCGGTCCAGGTCGCGGAACCACCGGAATCGGAGGCATCACAGTGACAAGTTCCCGCAAACCCGTGCCCCGTACTCGCCGCGCAGCCCTGGCCGGCGCCGCTGCCTTGACGGCGGTCGCGGCCACCGCCTGCACGGCGCAGGCGACGGCGGGCACCGCCACCGCCGACGCCGCCCAGGTTAAGGTCGCCGCGCAGGCCAAGGCCATCGCCGCGACCTCAATCACCTGGGGGACCTGTCCGCCGCTGCAGCCGGGCGCCAAGCGGGACCCGCGCGAAAAGTGCGGCACCGTGACCGTGCCGCTGGACTACCAGCACCCGAACGGCAAGGCCATCACTATCGAGGTCTCCGAGATCGCCACGGCCAAGCCGGGCAAGAAGCGCGGTTACCTCCTGCTGAACCCGGGCGGCCCGGCGCTGGAAGGCCTGAACATGCCCGCCACGATGGCGCCCACGTTGCCCGCCTCGGTCCTCGACTCCTACGACCTGATCGGGTTTGACCCGCGCGGTGTGGGAGCCAGCACCCCGATGAGCTGCGGCCTGTCCGCGAGCTTCGCTGTGGGGTTCCCCTACCCCGCGGCCGACGGGTCCATCAAGCAGAACATCGCCTCGGCCCAGGCCGTCGCCAAGGACTGCGCCAAGATCGGCGACGAGCTCCAGTACTTCACCACCGCCAACACCGCCCGTGACATGGACCGCATCCGCATTGCGCTGGGCGCGGCGAAGATCTCCTACTGGGGCCAGTCCTACGGCACCTACCTCGGCGCGGTCTACACCTCGCTGTTCCCCCGGCACACCGACCGCATGGTGCTGGAAGGCGCCGTCGACCCCAATAAAGTGTGGCAGCAGCAGGTCGAACTGTGGAACCAGGGCATGAACGCCCGGTTCCCCGACGCCGCCAAGCTCGCGGCGGCCAGCAACGCCACGCTCGGCCTCGGCAGCACCACCGCCCAGGTCACCAGCACCTTCCTCGCCCTGGCGGCCCGTCTCGACCAGAAGCCGGCGGCGATACCTGGCGCGAACCTGTCCCTGTCCGGGACGCTGCTGCGGGAGATGACCTACGAGTTGCTCCTGCGCAACACCACGCTCGCTGACCTGACCAAGTTCTGGAAGGCTGCCGAGGACCTGGCCGCGGGCAAGCTGACCGCCGCGGACGCCGCGGCGCTCCAGCGGGGACTCGCCGACACCAACAGCCCCGGCGAAGCCGGCGTGCCCGCTGACAACCAGGTCGCCATGACTATGGCACTGATCTGCGGCGACGCTTCCTGGTCGCGCAACGTGGCCTCGTACGCGGCCAACACCGCAGTCGCCCGCGCCGAGTATCCGCTGAGCGACGGCATGCCCGACAACATCTGGCCGTGCGCGTTCTGGCAGAAGGCGCCGATCGAGCCGCCGGTCAAGGTCACCTCGAACGGGCCGCGCGATATCCTGATCCTGCAAAACCGCCGAGACAACGCCACCCCCTGGCAAGGCGCCCTGGGAATGGCCGAAGCCCTGGGGGCCCGCGCGGGCTTCGTCGGGGTCGACAACGGCGGCCACTACGTCTACGGCACCGGCTCAGCCTGCGCCGACCAGGCCACCATCGCGTTCCTCACCAGGGGAATCCTCCCGGCTAAGCCCGAGTACTGCTCCGGCCCCACGTCCTGAGCACTGCGGTCAGCCCCGCGCTCGCCCCGCCCGCAGGGCCGGGGCGAGCGCCGTTGAGCCGGTCAGGGGGCGCGGCGCTCCACTGGTTCAGTCCCCGGCGGAAACCAGTCCTTCCTGGTAGGCGAAGACCACCGCCTGCACCCGGTCACGGAGTCCGAGCTTGGCCAGGATGCGCGAGACGTAGGTCTTCACCGTTTCCGCGCTGATGAACAGCGCTCGTGCGATCTCCGCGTTGGACATTCCGCTGGCGATCAGGGAGAGCACCTCGCGCTCGCGCGGGGTCAGCCCGCTCAGCGGGTGGCCGGCCTTCGGCGCGGCTGGGTCGGACGGCCTGATGCGCCCGGCGTAGCGGCCGATGAGCCGGCGGGTGACGGCGGGAGAGAGCAGCGACTCGCCCGCGGCGACGGTGCGGATCGCGCCGATCAAGTCGGCGGGCGGCGCGTCCTTGAGCAGGAAGCCGCTCGCGCCGGCCCGGAGCGCCTGGTACACGTACTCGTCCAGGTTGAACGTGGTGACGATGAGCACCTTGGGTGCCGTCGTCCCGTCCGCCCCCGGGCCGGCCAGCCGTCGCGTCGCCTCGATCCCGTCGACCACGGGCATCTGGATGTCCATCACGACCACGTCCGGGCCAAGCCGCTGGGCCTCGGCCACCGCGACCGCGCCGTTGCCCGCCTCGCCGACGACCTCCAAGTCGGGCTGGGCGGACAGGATCGTGGCGTAACCCGCCCGCACCACGCTCTGGTCGTCACAGACCAGCACCCGAATCGGCACATCAGACACGCGCTCGCCGCCCCTTAGTGGGTCAGTACGCCACCTTGCTGAATCTTCCGGCAGTTGGAGAAGCGCCGGTCAGCTTCCTCATGACCGGGAAGACCCTCGATCATGAGCCGCCCGTCGGTGAAATCGTAGGTGACGTCCGCGCGGTTCTGCGCGCGATCCCGCACCCCGCCGGAGACCGCGGCACCGGGCGAGGCCGCCCGGCTCTGGGCCTCGGTCATGGCCGGCCTGCGCAACCGCGGCGTCCGCGGCATCGGCGGCCGACCGCCTTCGCCGTGTCTAGCTGTCGTTGCCCAGGGCGGCGCGAGTGAGGGCGGTCGCCGTGTGGGTGATGCTGGCGATGGCTTCTTCGGGCTCGAGCCGGCAAAGGTCGGTCAGGCTGAACAGTGCCTCGGCGCTGACGACGACCGCGAGATCGCGTTTGAGCTGCTCCAGTGCGCTGCGGTCCATGGTCGCCGCGAGCGGGGAGAGCGCGTGGTCGATCAGCCCGAAGCGCAGGCCCGGGCGGGCCGTGGCTTCGGCCGGCCGGGTAATAGTCGCCGCGATCAGGGCGCGGACCACACCCTGGCGGTCCAGGACGTGGCGGAGCAGGAACCCGGCCGCGGCGGCGACGCGCTCCACCGGGTCGTCGCTGTCCGCGACCGGCGCGAGTGCCTCGGCAGGGGCGGGCAGTTGCCCGGCTATGGCCTCCCGCAGCAGGCTGGCCAGGTCGGGGAAGTACCGGTAGGCCGTGGCCTCGGAGACCAGGGCGGCCCTGGCGATCTCGGGCATCGTCAGGTCGCGCCCGGTCCGGCTCAGCTCGGCCGCGGCCTGCACGATCGCGGAACGGGTCCGCAGCTTCTGGTTGACGCGGCCCGCCGCGGTCTGTGACGCCATCGGTCCACCTTCCATTCCCTTCACGGATCTCCGGGCCCGGCTCCTTGGAGAGAGCTATAATCCATAATTATAGTCGACTCTTCTCATGAGAAAGAACCCTTAGGCGGGAGCCAGTATGAACGACGTCTCCGTCGTCGGCCCTGATGGCGGCGAGCTGATCGGCCTGGGACCGGCCCAGATGCGCATCCTGGAGGATGGCAGCACCACCGCTCACCGGCTCGGGATAGGGGAGATCACGCTCGCCCCGCATAACGCGGGGCCGCCGCAGCACCGTCATGCCGGGCACGACGAGGGCTTCTACGTGGTGTCCGGCACCGCTCGGTTCACCGTGGGACAGACCGACTACGAGGCGCCGGCCGGGACCCTGGTGATGGTTCCGCCTGGCGTTCCGCATACCTTCGCCAACCCGGGTGACCGGCCGCTCGTGATGCTCAACACCTTTACCCCGGACCTGTATGTGCAGTATTTCCGCGACCTGGGTCAGGCGGCGGAGAACGGGCGGCCGCTGACCGAACAGGCCACGGTCGAGGTGATGAGCCGCTACGCCACGACCCCGGCCCCCGAGTTCTCCTGACTTCGGGCTGGCCGCTGTCGGGCATCCGTAAGGCGGCCTCCAGGTCGGTTGCAACGGACAGCCTGGGGGAGTCGCCAGCGTCCCCCTCCCCGGTGGAGAGGGGGACGCCCGGAGCGAGGTGGAGTTCCGCGGGCATGCCGCCGCGACCGAGGGAGCCTGGGGCCGGTGGCCTAGCCAGTCCATGTCCCGGCGGTTGGCCGGCCCGCGG
>DAHWEX010000739.1 GCA_027326205.1 Actinomycetota bacterium | reverse complement strand
ACGAAGCAGCAGGCGCTAGACCCGCAAGAAGTACTACAGCAAAAGCATCGCTGCGAGGCAGTAGCTCAGCGGCATCGCGGCTGGGTCGTATGGGTGGCTGGCTCTACACCGGTAGCCACCCGTTCAGGCAACCCCAAGCCGCCAGAGAACGCAGAAGCTACGGGATGGGCGCGGACTTTGATGGGTGACGGTAGCGACCCGTGGGCGGACCTGGAGCAGCAACTAAACGAACAGCCGTAGACCGCCTACAGCGTCAGCGCGCCGAGCAATCCGTAATGTTTTGATTACATCGTGATATTGATTTGCCTCTGCCCGGGTGCCTATGCTGACTGCCCCGTACGCATTTGAGAGCAGCAGACAGGAGGTGATAGCCACCCTGCGAGTCGTTCCGGGGAGGTGATACCCGACGACTGACCGAGAAGTGTCCAAGCCAGGAACGGAAGAGGTGAATGCCCCTGGAGTGCGACCCTACGTCCGCCCAAGTGCTAGCGGGCAGGCAGAAGACTCGCCGCCACCCGGCCGGGGCGCGTGCCGGATGGCATGATGGGCGCATGGCGGAAAGCACGAAGGTCGAGCTCGGCAAGGTCCAGCAGACGCTCTTCTTCCCGCTGCTGGCTCGGGCGCGGGCGACCAGGGGCAGGCGGCCGCTGCTGCGGGACCCGAAGGCCGTGGAGATGGTGCAGGCGGTTGACTTCGACCTGACCGCGTTCCGGGCCCCGATGCAGTTCCCGGTCGTGATCCGCACGATGATCCTGGACTCGTGGATTCGTCAGTTCCTCGCCGGGCATCCGGCGGGCACGGTCGTCGAGCTCGGCACCGGGCTGAACACCCGCTTCGAGCGGACCGACAACGGGTCGGTGCACTGGATCGACCTGGACCTGCCGGACACGATCGAGCTGCGGCGGCAGTTCTTCGCGGACACGGGGCGGCGGCGGATGCTCGCCGCGTCGCTGCTCGGCGACGACTGGCTGGCGGAGGTCGAGGCGCTGCCGGGACCGTACTTCTTCGTCGCCGACGGGGTCCTGCCCTACCTGACCGAGGAGCAGGTCACCGGCACCCTGGCCCGGATCGCCGCCCGGTTTCCCGGCAGCGGGCTCGCGTTCGACTCCTACCCGCGGGTGGCGCTGGAGTGGGAGCACAAGATGGCGGCCAAGCGCGACATCGCGTTCTGGCAGTGGTCCTGCGACGATCCGCGGACGCTGGAGCGGTTCGGCCTGCGCCTGGTCGAGTCCGTCACCCCGACCCGCCCGCCCGCCGGAGTGCGGGCCGAACTGCCCGGCAGGTTCCGCTACCTGCTCCCGCTCGCCGACCCGGTCTTCGGCCGGGGCCTGCGGGTGAACCTCTTCGAGACGGCGCCCCAGCCCCCGGCCCCGGGGACGACGGAGTAGCCCGCCCGTCCGGCTCAGGACGAGGCTGGGCGGGTGACCGAGGTCCGGCCAGGTCCGTTCGGGTGCCATGCTGTTCGTCAACGGCTGCTCGCGTTAAGGAGGCCGCGCGTGCCTGTCGACAACGACGTCTACGAACGGCTGGGCGGTTCCTGGTGGGATGAGACGAGCCCGCTCAACCTGCTGCACGGCAGCGTCACCCCGGGCCGGTTCGGCTACTTCCGCGGCGTGCTCGCCCAGCGGTTCGGCACCAGGCTGGCCGGGCTGGCGGTGCTGGACATCGGCTGCGGCGGCGGGTTCCTCAGCGAGGAGTTCGCCGCCCTCGGCTGCCGGGTCACCGGGATCGATCCCGCGCCGGCCTCGGTCGCCGCGGCCCGCGCCCACGCGGCCGCGCGCGGCCTGCGCGTCGGCTACCTGGCCGGCACCGGGGAGGAACTGCCCGTCCGCGACGCCGCGTTCGACGTGGCCTGCTGCTGCGACGTCCTCGAGCACGTCGCCGACCCGGACCGCGTGATCGGCGAGACCGCCCGGGTGCTCAAGCCGGGCGGCCTGTACCTGTTCGACACCATCAACCGCACCTGGGCGAGCAGGCTGCTGGCGATCAAGGTCATGCAGGAGTGGCCGCTGACCCGCCTCACCGACGTGGCGATCCATGACTGGGACCAGTTCCTCACGCCCGCCGAACTGGCCGCGGTCCTCCGTCGTCACGGGCTTGCCCCCGCCGAGATGACCGGCCTCGGTGCCCGCGCCCGGCCCTGGACCGTGCTGCGCGCCTTCGCCGCC
>DAHWEX010000731.1 GCA_027326205.1 Actinomycetota bacterium | reverse complement strand
AGGCCGAGCCGGCCGGGCAGCGCATAGAAGGCGGTGACAAGTATTCGCACATTGTCTTCAGCGACAAGTACGTCTACGTCACCTGGTCAGATGCCCGAACCGGCGATTGGATCGACGGCATCATGAGCCGAGTGCCCTTGTCCCTGTATCGCTGAAGCCGGCTGTCGACTAGCCCGGGGCGGGTGCCTGCCCCGGGCTAGTCGCGTTTCTCCGTACCGGCCGTCTGGTCGCCCATCCCTCTTGACGTTTATTAAGGGTATGTTATTAAGATTATCTACCTGAATGAGACGAAGCGCCGGGGAGTGAGCGGGCCGCAGCAGTTAAGGGACGGCGGCAACTGGCGCGGTGAGTCCAGATGCCTTGACCCGGCGCAGCGCCCGGGACTTGGCGCCCGTTGGGCGTGCCTGGAGGTCCTGTGCCATGACTAGCGTGCTGATCGCCGATGACCAGCAGTTGCAGCGCCTCGCTTTCCGGATGCTCCTGGAGGCCGAACCGGGCCTGACCGTTTCCGGCGAGGCCGGGCACGGCGCCGCGGCCGTCCGGATGGCGGCGGACCTGCGGCCTGATGTCGTGGTGATGGATGTGCAGATGCCCGGACTCGACGGCGTCGAGGCGACCCGGCGCATCATGGCCGCCGGGGGCCGCACCCGGGTGCTGATCGTCACGGTCTTCGATTTCGATGAGTACGCCTACGCGGCCCTGGAGGCCGGCGCCTCCGGTTTCCTGCTGAAGAACGCGCTCCCCGAGGAGTTCATCGCCGGGATTCGCGCCGTGGCGGCCGGAGAGGCGACCGTCTCCCCCCGGCTGACCAGGCGCTTGCTGGACGCGCGGGCCTTCGATTTCCTGGCCCCGGCCGCCGTGCCGCGGGCCGACGCCCGGCTCGCGGCGCTGAGCCGGCGCGAGCTCGAAGTTCTGGCCGCCATCGGTCAGGGCTGGACGAACATGGAGATCGCTCAGCGTTTCGTGCTGACCGAGTCGACGGTTAAGAAGCACGTGGGCAGCGTGCTCGCCAAGACTGGGGCCCGTGACCGGGTCCAGGCCGTGATCATCGCATACGATGCTGGCCTGGTCGCCCCGAGCAAGCGACGGGGCGGTACCGAGGCGCGGACTATGCCAGCGCCCCGGGAGCCGCGGGTACGAACGTGAAGTCGGCGTCCTGCCGCTGCACGCGTCCGTAGTGCGGCGCGGCGAAGTGAGCGGGGAACAGGTAGGCCCGCTCACGGTCGAGGCGGGACAGCAGAGCCTGCCGGGTCGCCACCGCTTGGACCGGGTCATCGCAGCCGGGCAGGCAGAGTTCGGGCCGCTCGACTTGAACCGGATGGTGGAACGCGTCTCCGGTGAAATACGCTCGCTCGCCCCGAGACTCGAGCCGCAGCAGCGAGTGGCCGGCTGTGTGCCCGGGCGCGGTCTCGATCGTGAGGCTGTCAGACACCGTGAACGGCGGGGTGATGATCCGGGCCTGTCCGGCCGCGACGACCGGCCGGACGCACTCGTCGAAGACCGACTCGTTGTACTGGTTGGCATGCTGGTCGGCGGGGTCCCAGCGCCGGTACTCCGCCTCCGCGAACAGGTACCGCGCCTGCGGGAACGTCGGCACCCAGCGCTCCCCGGCCCGCACCGTGTTCCACCCGCAGTGATCGCTGTGCAGGTGGGTGCAGAACACGACGTCCACGTCCTCGGGCGCGGCTCCGGCCGCTTTGAGCCGGTCCAGCCACGGCAGGTTCAAGTCGTTGAAGAAGGGCACCCGCCGCTGCCGTCCGTTTCCGTTACACGGGTCGACGAGGACGGTCAGGCCGTCGGCGCGGATAAGCCAGCTGTGGTTGGAGAACTGGAACGTGGCCTCGCCGGCGGGATGATGTCCCGCCGCCGCCGGGTCCGCGGGACCGTCAGCAACCAGGCCGGGCGCCGGAGCCAGCAGCGAAAACGCAACCGGGATGTGCTGTTCTTCGATCCGTTCTACCTGCGCCGAACCGACCGCTACCGGCATCCGCCCGCCGTCCCTTCGCTGAAAGTGCCTGCTTCAGGCCTTCATCGGTTCCCGTCCGGTCAAGAGCGGGCCCCAGGCCCGAGACTAGCGCCGGGCCCGCCGCAGGTTATGGGCCCACGGGCCACTCTTTCCCGAAGCCGCTGCTACCCCAGCACAACCGCTGCTATCCGGGCTTTGCCTAGGGCCGGGTGCCGGCGCCTGGCATACGCCGCGCGGCGTATGCCAGGCGCCGGAGGTTCGCCCGTAGCGCCGACGCGGAGCGGGGTCACCGTTCGTAGCGTGAGTGCACAGCGGAGCAGTTCCGCGGCTAAGCCAAGCGGGTTGGTGATGATAGAAGTAAACGGGCTGGTAAAGCGCTACGGCGAGAAGACCGCCGTCAACGGCCTGACGTTCACCGTCAGGGCGGGGATCGTGACTGGTTTCCTCGGGCCGAACGGCGCGGGCAAGTCCACCACGATGCGGATGATCATGGGTCTGGACCGGCCCATGGCGGGAACCGCCACGGTGGGCGGCAAGGCTTACGCGCAGTGGTCGGCGCCGCTGACCGAGGTCGGGGCCTTGCTGGAGGCCAGGGCGATACACCCGGGCCTGACCGCCCGCCAGTACCTGCTCGCGCTCGGCGCGACGGAGGGGATCGGCGCCCGGCGGGTACGGGAGGTACTCGACCTGGTGGGGCTCGGCGGGGTCGCCGACCGGCGAGCTAAGGGGTTTTCCCTCGGCATGGGCCAGCGGCTGGGCATCGCCGCCGCCCTGCTCGGTAACCCGCGGGTGCTCATCCTCGACGAGCCCGTGAACGGGCTGGACGCCGAGGGCGTGCGCTGGGTGCGGACGCTGCTGAAGGATCTCGCCGCCGAAGGCCGGACGGTGCTGCTTTCGAGCCATCTGATGAGCGAGATGGAGCTGACCGCCGAGCACCTGATCGTGATCGGCCAGGGCCGGCTGCTGGCGGACACTTCGCTGGCGGGCTTCGCCGAGCGGGTGGCCGGCGGCAGTGTCCGGGTCCGCAGCCCGGAGGCGGTCCGGCTGCGGAGCCTGCTCCTGGGCCAGGGGGTGACGGTGAGCAGCGACGAGCCCGGCGTACTGACCGTCACCGGGATGGAGTCCGATCAAATAGGCGCTATCGCGGGCCGGAACGGGATCATCCTGTATGAGCTCGTCCCGCAGCGGGCCTCGCTTGAAGAGGCCTTCCTGGAGTTGACCGGCGGCGCCGTGGAATACCGGTCGCCGGGAGCGCGAGTGGACGCAGCGCCTGTTGGGGCAGGACGGAGCAGGTCATGAGTACCACGGCTATTGCGAGGCCCCGGGTCGTGCGCGGGGCACCGCGGGTCACCGCGGCCCGGGTGATGCGTGCTGAGTGGATCAAGCTGAGCAGCCTGCGGTCCATGCGGATCACCCTGGCGGTTTCGTTTGCGCTCATGGCCGGCGTCGGGGCGATATCCGCGGCGGTGACTGCCGCCAACTGGACAAACATGGGTCTTGGGCAGCGGGCGACCCTCGACCCGGCCACGACCGTGCTCAGCGGGTCCCAGTTCGCCCAGCTTGCCGTCGGCATCCTGGGCGTGCTGGCGATCAGCAACGAGTACAGCTCGGGCATGATCCGCGCGACCCTCATCGCGGTGCCGAGACGGCTGCCGGTGCTCTGGGCCAAGGCTGCGGTGTTCTC
>DAHWEX010000686.1 GCA_027326205.1 Actinomycetota bacterium | reverse complement strand
GAGAACCGCAAGTTCCTCGGCCGCGCCGTCCGCTACCTGGCCGAGGCGGGCGTCACCCAGTTCCTCGACATCGGCTCCGGGCTGCCGAGCACGGGAAACGTCCACGAGGTCGCGCAGGATGTCGTCCCGTCGGCGCGCGTCGTCTACGTCGACAACGACCCGATCGTGCACGCGCACGCGCGGGCACTGCTGGCCAGCAGCGCCCAGGGCAGGTGCACGTACATCCAGGCCGACCTGCGCGACCCCGGGTCCATCCTCGGCCACGAGGTCACCCGGGCGACGCTCGACTTCGCCAAGCCGGTCGGCCTCATCCTCTGCGCCGTGCTGCACTTCGTGCCGGACGAGGACCAGCCGGCCGCGACCTTGCGCACGCTGGTCGACGCGCTCGCGCCGGGCAGTTACGTGGTCGCCTCGCACGCCACGCAGGAGTATGCCGAGCAGACGCTCCTCGGCGCGGGCAAGGTCTACGAGCAGGCCGGCCTGCGCGGCGCTCTGCGCGACACCCGGGAGTTCGCGGACCTGGTCTTCTCCGGCCTGGAACTGGTGCCGCCCGGGGTTGTCGTGCTCTCCGAGTGGCGGCCCGAGCGCGGGCACCTGCTGCCGTCGGCCGGCGAGGTCGGGCTGAACGGCGCGGTCGCCAGGAAGCCGTAAGAGCCTGCCCGGGAAGGTCAGGCCCGAGCGCCGCGAGAGGCGATAAATAGCCTTTGCTCTTTTCGTGATAAATCATCGCAATGAGTACCAAAGTCAGACATGATGTGGCATTGGGCGTTAGTGGTGAGTGGTGCCGTGTGCCTGGATGCGGCCAGTTTGTCCATTAAAGGGAGCATTGGTATGCGTTTTCGCCATGTCATGGCGACGGTATTGCTGCCGGCCGGGGCCGCATCGGCGTTCGCGATCCTGCCGGCCGGCGCGGTCGCCTCGGTAGGCGGCGGCACGGGCGGGCACGTGATCCCGGAGGTCAGCTCGCCGCTGGCGTACAAGTACGTCGGCCGGGCGGGTCAGTCGCATCCGGGCGCCGGCTACCTGTTCACCTGCCAGCAGCCCGGTTCCTCGCCCAACTGCTACACGCCGCGGGAACTCGCCTCCGCCTACGACATCCCGGGCCGGCTCACCGGGGCCGGGCAGACGATCGTCTTGATCGACGCGTTCGGCAACCCGACGCTGAGCCAGGACGTCGCCAGCGAGGACCGCACGTTCAGCCTGCCGCCGGCGCACGTCAGCGTCAGCTATCCCAGCGGGAAGCCCGCCTTCAACCCGGACAACGCCGACGAGGTCAGCTGGACGGGCGAGATCTCGCTCGACGTGGAGTCCGCGCACGCCGTCGCCCCGGCTGCCAAGATTGACCTGGTTATCGCCAAGAGCGACCGAGACCCCGACATGCTGGCCGCCCTGAGGTACGCGGTGTCCCGCCATCTGGGCCAGGTTCTGTCGCAGAGCTTCGGCGAGGCCGAGTCCTGCGAGGCCGTGTCGGTCAGGAACGCCGACCACACGCTGTTCGAACAGGCCGAGGCCAAGGGCATGTCGGTGTTCGCCGCCTCCGGTGACAGCGGCGCCGCCATGCCGAGTTGCAACGGCAGGAGCTACATCAGGTCGGTGGCACTCCCGGCCGCGGACCCCCTGGTCACCAGCGTCGGGGCGACCAGCCTCAGCGCGTCCCAGCCGAACGGCGGCTACAAGTCGGAGACGGCCTGGAACGACCAGTACGGGTCGAGTAACGGCGGCTACAGCAACCTGTTCAGCCGCCCGTCGTACCAGAACGGCTTCGTCTCCGCGTCGCACCGGGGCGTGCCGGACGTCTCCTACAGCGGTGACGTCAACAACGGCCTGCTCATCTCGTGGTCGCAGGGCAACCGGTCCCAGGTCGGCAGCGTCTACGAGTTCGGCGGCACCAGCGCCGCGGCACCGCAGTGGGCGGCGATCGCCGCGCTGGCCAACCAGAACGCCCGCCACGCGATCGGCTTCCTGAACGCCAAGCTCTACGCGCTCGCTCGCGCGCGCTACGGCACCGTCTTCCGCGATGTCACCAGGGGCAACAACACCGTCGTCACCGGCAGCGGCGCCAGCCTCCCCGGCGACCCGACCACGGACAACGCCGTGGTGCACGTCAGCGGTTACCCGGCGGGCAAGCGCTGGGACGCCGTGACCGGCCTCGGCACCCCGATCGTCGCCCACCTGCTGGCGTACCTGCGGTAAGGACCCGAGGTCGCCGGAGGCCCCCAGGGAGACGTCCTGCCGGGGGGCCTGTGAGGTGACCGTGGCCGCGCCTTACCGGGTGAGCAGGCGCCGGGTGACCGCCGTCAGCGCTGCCGTCAGCGCGATCGCCAGGCCGAGGACGGACACCTGCATGGAGACCCAGAGGGTAGCCACGCCCAGGCCCACGACGGGGACCGCCAGGCCGATGTAGGAGCCGAGGAACAACCCGGCCAGTCCCTCGCCGCGCGCGGCCGCCGGGGTGATCGCGATCACGCTGGCGACCAGGCCGCGGAAGGCGGTGCCCGCCCCGGCGCCCGCCACGATGCCGCCGGCGAGCAGCAGCCAGAACGACGGCAGCCAGACCGAGGCGGTCACCAGGGCGAGTCCGGCTAGGACCGCGGCGATCCCGAGTCCGACCTGCGCGTGCCGGGGGAGCCGTCCGAAGACGACCTGAGCGAGCGCGGCCGCGCCGAAGACCGCGAAGGCGACCGCCCCCGCCACCGCGTGCGAGCCGTTGTGCAGCAGGCCGGCCAGCAGGCTCGGCGCGACCGAGGTGAACAGGCCGAACAGGGCGAACACCGCGCCGCCTGCCACGGCCGCGGCGAGAAAGCGCGGCCGGTGCGCCTCCGGGACGGACACCCGCTGCGGCCGGTAGGCCGGCCGCGACTCGCCGTGCAGGACGTTCGCGGTCTCCGGTGCGGCCGCCAGGGCCAGCGCGCCGGCCAGCATCAGCGCCTCGGCGACCAGGTAGGGGAGCACCAGCGCGTGCCCGGCGTACTGGGCGAGCAGGCCGGCCAGCAGCGGGCCGAGGCCGATGCCGCCGAGGTTCGCCGCGGTGGCGACGATCTCGCTCCGGGTGCTCCCCGCGCCGGGCTGGGCCGCGGCCTGGAGTTCGCTGAGGTACGCGGTCGCGGTCGCGGTGAGCATCCCGATGGAGACGCCGGACACGAGCCGGGCGACGATCAGCCCGGCGGTCGCGGGCCACAGCAGGAACAACAGCCCGGAGGCCATGTTCGTCGCCACGGCCAGCAGGATCATCCGGCGGCGGCCCGCCCAGTCCGACAGGTGCCCGGCGAGGAACAAGCTCGCCACCACTCCGACCGCGTAGGCCGCGAAGATCACCGTGATCATGAACGTGCTGAAGTGGTCGCGCGCCTGGTAGAGCACGTACAACGGCGTCGGCAAGGCGGAGAACGCCATCGTGACGGCGAAG
>DAHWEX010000661.1 GCA_027326205.1 Actinomycetota bacterium | reverse complement strand
CAAGGTCACCGACGACGAGCGCGCGCAGGTCTTCGAGGCCAACGCCCGCCGCGTCTACCCGCGCCTCGACGCGCGCCTGAAGGCGCAGGGCCGCTGACCCGCCCGCGGCCCACGATCAAGAGCAACAGAAGTCAGCCAAACGGGCCGTTGTTTCACGTCGGTGCCCGCCGTTCGGGCAGGACCGTCGTCTCGCGGCCGCCCGTGGCCGAGCCCCGTCCGTCGAGGCGGTCAGGATCGCGCACGTCACGCGGCCGGACCTGCCCGCCTCCCGAATCCTGGCCGCCTAGTCGGCGAAGGGAGCGGTGTCCAGATGCTGCGTCCGTGGTCGCCGTCGAGGGGTGGCGTCACGACGATCTCTCCGTCGACCAGTTCTGCTCGGTAGCCCTCGGGGGTGTCGAAGGTCAGGAAGTCCGCGAGCAGGAACTCCGCCGGCGCATCAGGGTCACGGCTCATCACGATCATGTTCCGCTCCCTCCTTCGTGGCCGCAACGATACCACGAAGAGTGACGGAACGCCGCCTTCCCATTACAGATGGCAACGAATCGCCAAAGCGTCATTCGGTCTTCGACATCTGTAACCAGTTTACAACTCGACGGCATGAGCGGCCGTGACCAGCCCGAAGTCGATAGCGCCTGCCAGATTCCCTCTCGCCGGGGGTTATCTTACCGTGAAGTAATTTAGGGGAACTTACTGGAAAATTTATTGCCTCTGCTACCGTAAGGGACGGTAACAGCTTCATATGTGTTGCTCACTCATTGTGGAGGCAGGCTGACCGGGCACGAGCGGACGGGGGAGACGCTAACCCCGAGCCGGGTGCGGCGGCCGACGCCGGAGTCGTGGCGTCATCGCGCGCAATGTGGCTGCGGCCGAGCCGCAGCAGAGCTGCTGTGCCCGCTGTGCATGCACAGCAGAGAGTCGGCCGCGGTGCGCCGCGAAAGCACGAAGCGAGTCAAGGAGGGGCAATGGCGCTCAGTTACACGGAACTCCGGGACGGGGTGGCGGGGGCGGCCGCGGGGGGCCGGTGCCGGACCGAACTGCAGCCGCTCGGCGGGGCCGGGGACAAGGTGTTCCCGCCGACCTACGCGCCAGAGGGCGATGCGAAGACCAGGTACGCGCTTGAGGAACGGCTGGTTCCAGCCGCGGCCGGCGGCAGGAGCGAGGTCGTTCAGGCCGTGGTGCTTGACTCGGTCGCCTCGCAGGCGAACAGGTTCGAGCTCGCGCTGCTCGCTGCCATCCGGCGCGGTGAGCTCGCGGTGCCCGTCACGTCGGTGGACTTCGCGGGCAGCGGGCTGGCGGGGCTGGACCGGGTCAGCGACTACGAGGCGCCGCACCGCATCTTCGACTCGCTGCTGAGAGACAGCTACGACGGGGAGAGCCTGTTCAGGAACGGGCCTGCGGGCCGGGCGGTCACCGAGGCCAAGCCGCGCGACGCCGCCGCTCTCTACTACCACAGCCCGCACACGCTGGTATTCGGCGGCTGGGACTCAACCGGTCCGCGCGGCGGACTCGGGGCCAAGTACGAGCGCGCGATCACCTCGGAAATCGTGGCGCTCGACATCAGGCAGGGCAGCCGGACAGCCTCCCGCATCGACCCGGTGGGCATCGAGAAGAGCGCCGGCCCGCTCTACGCGGGCGTGAACGGCGTGCCCTGGGAGATCGACCCGGCCAAGGCCGCCCTCGACGAGAAGGGCAACGTGCTGCTCCTCGGCGCCAAGGCGGGGGCGAGAGGCGAGACTGGCCGTCCGTCTCAAGCCAACCACGGCAACGTGACGCCGACCATCGACGACAGGAACGGCGGCATCACCGCTCGCCGGATCGCGGGCACCACCACGTTGTCGTTGATCCAGTTGCGCCGGCTCCTTTTCCCGGCCCGCCCCGACGGCACGGCCTTCGGCGGGGAGCGGGTAGCCGCCGAGGTCGCGGCCCGTACCGCGCTCGCTGCGCTCGGCCTCGCCGCCGCCGCCCTCGCGTTCGAGGAAGGATTCGACCTGCGGTCTCGCTGCGTCCTGGTCGCGGACGGGCCGGCCGCCTTCGAACTGGTGAAGCGGGACGGGACCGTGACGCCGTTCGACCTGTCCAGCGCCGACGCGCTCAAGCTCGTAGCGGAAAGCGCCGAGCGAGCCGCGGCCGCCGGCCTCTCCTGGCGGCTCGGCGAGCTGCTCCTGCGCCCGGCGGGCCGGCTGGTCGAACTGATCAGGCGCAGCCAGCAGATCGCCGCTGTCGCGGAGGCGGGCCAGTAGTGTTCGCCATCGCCATCGAACTGCTGGCCGAGCGGTACACGGCCATGCAGTTCAACGACCGGTCTCGCCCGGAGTGGCCGCCGCACCCGGCCCGCCTGTACTCGGCCATGGTCGCGACCTGGGCCGACAGCGGTGAGCCGGATCCGGAAGAGCGGGCGGCACTGTGCTGGCTTGAAGCCCAGGGCGCGCCGGAGATTCACTGCGGCGAACCTGGCGGTCGCGCGATCGTGACTCATTTCGTGCCGGTGAACGACCCGACGGCACTCACGCGTGACGTGCACGGCAGCACGTATGCGCCCGTGCGGAGCGCACGCGGGGAGGTTGCCGCCGCCCGGCGGTCAGGCAGTGCGAAGGCGCTGCAGTCGGCGGAGAAGGCGCTGGGTAAGGCCCAGGCCAAGGCGGCGG